>JAKBHQ010000484.1 GCA_021836665.1 Thermoplasmata archaeon | reverse complement strand
TAGCCAGGAAAGTCCTGCTAGTCGACGCAAACACTATCTTCGTCGTCCCCACTTCCGGCGTGACCTATACCGGTGCCTACGAACCTGTTTTGGAACTCTCCCAGGCGCTCGACCGTCTCCAATCGGAGACTGGACTAGACGTAGACATCCACGTTGACGGCGCTAGCGGGGCATTCCTTGCACCATTCTGCGCCCCCGATCTCGAGTTCGACTTCCGAATACCACGGGTTAAGACGATCAGCACCTCTGGTCACAAGTTTGGACTTGCACCACTTGGGGTCGGATGGGTCATTTGGCGGGAATCTTCTGAGCTCCCAGACGATCTCATCTTTCGCGTCACCTACCTCGGCGGTGATATGCCGGATTTCCAGATCAACTTCTCACGACCGGTGGGCCAGATCATCGCCCAATACTGCGAATTCATTCGTCTCGGTCGAGAGGGATATCGCTCGATACGTATGGCGTGTTATGACGCTGGTGCTTATCTTGCCTCGGAGGTAGTGAAGCTGGGACCGTTTGATCTCCTATGTGAGAGCGATCCATTGACGGGCATTCCGGCGGTAACTTGGCGCATCTCTGAGGGAGTCGATCCGGGATACTCCCTCTACGATCTCGCCGATCGACTCCGCATGCGGGGGTGGCAAGTTCCTGCATACCCTCTAACGGGATCTGTCTCCAACGTCATCGTACAAAGAGTGCTTGTCCGTCAGGGTGTCGATCGTGATCTTCTCGGGATCCTTATAGATGATCTCACCTCTTCGATCGACCACTTTGGATGACATCCCGTCGTGGTGGCTATGGCACCTGACGAAGCCGGGGGCTTCAGCCACCTATAGACGGAGGTTGCACCCTAAAGTTATCTTTACGCAGTGTCGATTTCCACTGGAGTTTATCCGGTAGTAGCGTCTTCTTTGTCGCTCCCCGGTTACCCTGGCGAGTCAGCCTGCCTTTAATCGGGCCTGATAGACCCGTTCATTCCATCGCTCGGCCCTGAGCTTCTCGGCGGCGTCGGAATCAGTTCTCAGCGTGCCTCAAGTCTTTCGTCGAGGTGTCGGAGGACCGACTTGTTGTCAAACTCGAGATCAGGCACTTCCTGATCGCAACTGCCCAAGACGACATATCATGCAAGATTGCTCAATTGCCTTGCTTGTGGCTGGACGAGCGGGCAATTCGCGTCACGCCATCGATCTGACCAACGGTAAGGTCATTTTTGGAGAACTGGTCGCGCAAGATAAATTTCTGAACCTTGCCGGTCGGCGTGACGGGCAACTCATCTACAAAGATCCACCAGGTTGGCGTCTTGAAAGCCGCCAAGCGTTCACGGCAGAACTGCTTCAATTCATCTGCGGTTGGCTCCTTCGCGTCCCGCTTTAGTTGAATGACAGCTGCGACTTGTTCCCCCCACTCGTCGTCGGGTACGCCAATCACCGCAACGTCGTCTATGGATGGATGCGTGAAGAGCAACTCTTCAATCTCGCGGGGGTAGATATTCATACCACCGCGAATGATCATGTCCTTGAGGCGGCCAGTTATCTTTAAAAATCCCCGCTCATCCATGCTGCCAAGATCCCCCATATGCAGCCAGCCCTCAGAATCAACCGCAGTGGCGGTCATCTCGGGCAAGTTGTAATATCCGAGCATGTTCTGGTATCCCCGACAGCACACTTCGCCCTGTTCACCAATTGCAACGGGAGAACCATCACCAGGATCGGCAATCTTCACTTCAAGCTGGGGCAGCGGGCGGCCTACGGTTTCAGCCTGGTCGATGGGAGAATCCGATACCCGCGTCTGGCTGATTACTCCATGCATCTCGGTCTGGCCAAAGAGAATGCTGAACTGGCATCCTAGAACTTCGCAGGTTCGCGTAACGAGGGTTCGTGGCACCGCAGACGCCCCAGACATGATCGTCAAAAGACTCGAAAGGTCTCGCTTGACACGATCAGGGTGATCCAATAACGCAATCAACATCGTCGGGACCACGAGCCCATGTGTACCTCGGTATGACTCGAAAAGCTCGAGCATCAAGCCAGGGTCGAAACCCGGCATGATTACGAATGTTCCGTGCATGGCTATGGTACCGATTAATGTGACCGCACCGCCGCCAATGTGATACATCGGCATTGCGTTTATGCACACTCCACCATCAGGTACTCCAGCGCGCAATGAGACAAAGTGAGCCTCGTTAATGACGCCCTTGTGATGTAGTAGAGCGCCCTTTGGAAACCCAGTGGTTCCTGATGTGTATTGGATTTGGATCGGATCCGTTGGACTCACATACGGCAGGTCCAAGTCGTCATCCGCGGACTTCATGAAGGCGTCCCAGTCATCAAATGAGAATCGCTTGCGAAGAGTGGGACACTGCAGCTGGAGTTCGTCTAAAGCACCGACCATGTCGTACCCACGGTAAGAGTCGGCATGGAAAATCCCCACCGCTTCGGACTGGTTCAAAATGTATTGCACTTCACCTGAACGGCAGGATGGGTTAATCGCCACCATTACCATTCCCGCCAGGCTGATGGCCTGTTGAAGTATCACCCATCTAGCGCTATTGGGCGCCCAGATGGAAATGCGGTCACCCGGCGTAAAGTCTCTCAGCAGTGCGCGCGCTGCGCGCTCGGCCTCTTCTAGAAACTCGGTGTAGTTCCATATGGTCCGTTGGTCGGGATCTGCCACGCCGTTAACGAGCGCTGGCCTATCTGGTACCGACGCCGCCGCTTCTCGAAGCAGCTGGCCCAGCGAAATATCACGAACCTCCCCGGTATCCTCTGCGGGCCAATACGACTTAACTAAAGGCAACTGTACTGAAGTCATCTTTCCTCCTCACTTATGACCAACGCCGCTGCGATGCCCCGGATCCTTATTTACTTCGACCCCGTATAACTCAACCGATACGCTTGTACCACCACCCAACTGATCGGGCTCCCTCGATATCAATCCATCCAAGGTTGCAGGAAGTTTTTCAGTTAAATTCGACCAAATTCGCTTTTACCGTTTCAGTGGCGTTGTCCAATGCTGATGGGCGTGTGTTGTCCGCCCTCTCGATGAGCGCCTCCACAGGTGGCACAAACAGGTATAGGGGCCAATTCGGCGGCTGAACTCAGCGCTGCGGCAATCTTTTCGTCGGTGTGGGCGACCACTGCAGCGCCAGCTACTTGAGATTTGTGACCGAAGGTCTCTTCAGCGAGCAACGCCGCACCGTAAGCTCCAGTGACCTGAGGATCTGGTGGGATTTGTAGGGGCTCGCCAAGAGCCTGAGAGAGATAAAAGACGGCGGCGGGATTCTTTGCTACGCCGCCTGTCATGACGATGGGTGTGCGCTTTCCTACCTGGGCAACCAGCGCCAAAGTTCTTGATGAGATGGCGCGGTGAACTGAGGCCGCAATATTTTCCGGCGCCTCTCCCACTGCTATCAGTGAGATAACCTCAGTGGCGGCGAAAGTTGCACAGATGCTGCTGACCTCGATATTTGCATTCCCGCTGAGTGCTAGCTGACCAAGATCGGCGACCTCGGTTTCGATGGCACGACCGAGAACTTCGTAAAATCGGCCAGTGCCTGCTGCGCATCGATCGTTCATGGCGAAGTCCACTACCATGCCCATTTCATCGACAGCGATGGCCTTATTATCCTGACCGCCGATGTCAATCACGAGTCGGACCCCGGGACAAAGAGCGGCTACCCCACGCGCATGGCAGGTAATTTCAGTGAATATTTTATCTACGCCTCCAGGAATGAGACGTCGACCGTATCCGGTACCGACCGTTCCTGTAACATCCGAACGTTGTAGTCCGGCGGTGTCAAGCACCCGCTCAATCGCCTGACGCATTCCTTCTCGGCTCACCGTGCCCATCTCTATGGTACATGCGGCGGTCAAGTCTCCGCTTGCGTCGAGGATGACGGCTTTTGCCGATGTTGACCCCAGGTCTACACCCATGAAATAGTCGCTCATAGCTTCACCTTTCGAACCAATTGCGCCTGTGCACCTAAAGGCCCCTGGATCGCCGTATATCAATTCCCTCAAGCATGGCCGAAAGCCGGCTCTCGAGGATCTCGTCCTTGTAGAAAGAGGCGTCCGCCACGTCTCCTTCGAAGAAGGTCGACGGGATTCCCAGTTCCGCCTTAGCTGATCTGGCAAGAAGGTGCTGGGAATTGGTGAACGCACGGCAAGTGCGCGATGCGTGGAAGACGACGCCGTCGATGCCGTAATCCTCGCAATCGCGCTTCATGAGATACTTGAGGGTCCCCAGGCCATAGTTGATCGGGCAAATCAAGTAGTGCTGGGCCATTCCCAGGATGGGATTTTCCGTGTCGATTAAGTGGGGTTCCTGCCAGAAAGCGTTGTGTGTATATCGACCACACACTACAGCAGCATCGAATTCGGCGAACTTGCGCGATAGCCAGCCCAATTTGTTCCAGTTCATTATCCCGTCGAAGTAAAGGCGGTAGCGCTCGTTTTTAACTCCGGGAACACCTTCGTTTAGTCGATTGACCACCTCGGCTTTGACGCCTGCAAAGTAATCAACGAGCTCCTGGCTCGCCGGCAAGAAGTTGATGTGTGCGATGCTTGCGACCCAGTCCCAGTAGGTTGCCGGTGTGGGAGCTGCCTTGCAAAGTTCCATGGCTTCTCGACGAAGTTCCGACGCTTTTCGAATGTAGGTCATGCTCTGGCGAAGGGCATCCCAGTCGAAAGGGCGGCCGGTCTGTGCCTCGAGGAACTCTACAAGCTCATATAGTTGGTCTGCGACATATCGTGAGGTCTCATCCCACTCCTGGCCACGCAGGTAGCCCGCATCGGGCTTGTTGCCCCATAGAAATGGCAGCGAAACATTGAATATGGGAATCTTCTTGTCAAAGACTCGGTAGGAGATTTCGTCCCACTGCTGGCCGGTACTGCAACCCGCGTAAGCGTTCACGAAAAAGTCGGGCATTGGAAGCCGACTCGCAAGCTCCTGTTGATCAACAAGGCCAACGACTCCGCTGTTATCCGCCTCCCGCGCTTGCTGGGTAAGAACGGCACATCCGAGGTGTGTTCGAGCATACGAGCACAACTCGTTGACGTATCCATACTCCTCACCGGCTAGCTGGGCTGGCTTCTCGAGGTGTTGTGCGGCCAGCCGAGCGGAAAAAGCTTCGCCGTGACACCAAGCAAGCCCGGCGGCTTGGAATATTGGATTCACCGCCGAGCCGTTATACCAGACCACCTTCTTTCCTTGCTCTCGCGCAGTGAAGACGTCATTCCAGTAGTCGGTAACCATCTGCCCGCCGGCCTTAGTTATTTTGAGCCGGTTGGATCTGTCTTGGATTACTTCAGCCACTTTGGTACCTTTCCTTTTGATCCTTGGTGAGATTTCTTATCTTGTCAGCTCGCAAGAAAACTATGAGGCAACTCCTTGTTTTTTCTCGGCTGAGTTTGCCATTATGGGGCTTCGCTTTTCATCTGTTCGAGCAAGAGGATGGCGAAGGGACGAGCTGGATTTTCCAGCACATCAGCTTGCGAAGATGCGACATCCCTACGGTGGAAGCTATCCTGCGGGAAAAGTAGCCCCGGGACGGTACGGTTCCATCTAAGCTCCGCAGCCCTTCCTGCGCCCCATTGAAAGATGGTCTATCCCGTTGAGCCAAGGAGTCCTGAGCCGCCCCCATGGCTTGGCAAAGGCGTACGCGGCACGACTCACCAGGCCGAACTGCGAAATTTGCCGCCCAAGTATTTGTATTCCGTGGTCTCATATAATCTGCCCACCCCCCCTAAACTCTCCAGGCCACCAGCCAAAGCGAAATGCTCGGTTTCACGCCAACACGCGCGCCGGGTGTCCGCAAGAGACTTAGCCCGCTCGCAGCGTCCACGCTTTTCCTATCGCCTTTGCCGAACTAA
>JAKBHQ010000386.1 GCA_021836665.1 Thermoplasmata archaeon | reverse complement strand
CCACTTTCACTGGGGATTCTCCCTTGGCGCAGGCCTGGTCACCCTTTCCCTGATGGTCGTGCCCTATGTCTCCAAAACCACCGAAGTAGCACTTAGGCAAGTCCCGTCGGGCTACAGCGAAGGTGGCGAAGCGTTGGGACTCTCCGAAGGGTACATCCTCAGGCGGATTACCCTTAAAAGTGCCTTGCCTGGAGTTGTCACTGGAATTATCGTAGCGGTAGCAATTGCTACAGGCGAGACGGCTCCGCTCCTTTACACCGCCGGATACTCACAAAATCTGCCGAAGCTCGCCGTTACACATTCGCCTTTGGGATATCTCACCTATGCCGTTTGGACCTTTTATAACCAGCCGTCAAAAGCCGCCGTACAGCTCTCCTACGACGCCGCATTCCTGCTTATACTTGGCGTGGTACTGCTTATCGTAATTTCTCGGATAGTCGTCTCGGCCTCTCAAAAACACAGCGAAAACAGGTAGCACTTCTGCCTAGATGAACTTCATACACCTTTCTCCATTGCCAGAAGGAAAGGTTAAAAACCTTAGCTAGATCTCGGGTTCATTCTTGATAGCAAGGAGGTCTGCCTCAATACCGAAGAGCGAGTGCAATCGGCTTGTCTGAATTTCATTTGGCTCCTTTACTAACGAAACGTAGAACTCTCCCGCCTCAGTATCGAAGCATTCTTTGATTACGAACCAGGTTAATCCGAGCACTTTAAGATCAGCCATTATCAGCTCGAAGGACGACAAGGTAAAACCCCAGCAATGGACGTCAACATATTCGCTCCCCTTCGAAGCGTAAATCTCGACGGCAAACGTCAGGTCGTGGATCAAGGAATCTGCCCCTCCCTTGCCATCTCTTCCCCATGAAATCGCTCCCTTCCTACTAGCAGCCGATGCGAAGTGATCAAACATCTGGCCCCGGCTCGGTCGTGTCCGACTTTGTTCGTACGCATCGAGCAGGTCCCCGGTGGATGAGATAGGTCGAAAGTAGTCAAAGCAGTATCTCTTATCGGGAATGACCAACGAGAGAACACCACTAGGTTTCAGAATCTCGTGGCATTGTTGAAGCATCGATATCGGATTGGGAACATGTTCCATCAAGTGGCTGGCCACTATCCAGTCGTAATAAGACTTTTTGCCAATTAGTTGATCGAGGGGCTCACCGTTCCAAACAAAGTCTACGGGTTCTATCTTCGAAGTATCGACTCCCTGATCGGCATACTTTTCCCGAAGCTGATCTTGGTTTAAATGATCAACTATCTCTACGTCATAACCGTCCCGCTTTGGTGCGATGGGATTGTGGCTCGGACCGATCTCAAGACCTTTACCAGAAGGATCTGCGATAGCAAATGCCTTCTTTAAGTCACGGGTAGTTCCACCAGGTCGAGTTGGACGCCCCTCTTTGCTTCCAAATTCAAGGTAGTGATCTTTCCCGGAGGCAAACTGACCATCCTCGACCGCCCGTCTTACGTCCGGATTGGCTTCAAGGTAACTCGCTTCTTCAAAATTGAAAAGATCCACCCCCAAATCATGCGCATCTAGTTCTACTTTTGCGTCACTCAATTTCTTAGAAAAAATGCCCACTTAATCAGCCTTCACATCTGGATGGTAAACATCTGAGCGATAAATAGCGAGTCCTCTCATGATGATGCACCTTTTACAAGGTTCTCGTCTTGGACTTTACTATCACTAATCCAAGAGTCGTTCTCGTCTGGCCAATTATGGTCAGTATTGATACTGACCATAGCTTTTGTCTCTAGGTGATGAGTCATCTCGCCATCTGAAATGCCGCCTGTGTAAATCGACCCGGGAACGAACGGGGGGCTGGTCCCAAGCTGCCAAGGGCCTACAGCCGACGAGTAGCGGGTTTCTTTTTCGGTATTGTTATCTCTATCGACTTCGCTAAAGCAGAGTTGGCAAAGGAGTCTTTTAGCTAGCATTGCTCCATTTGGTGCGCCAAAACCACCATGATGAATCTGAGACGACCCCAAGGGTCGATCAACGACAACTTACCCGGTCAGGTGCTGTCTGGTGGGTGAGGGTCGTTTGAAAGGTTCCGACTTCGACTTCAGACACCGAAGGACGAAAAGCCCTTTTTGTCATAGCGCGCTTATTAGCAGGGAGGTTTAGCTCTTCAATCTAAATCTCGCTATAGGTATCCGCTTCAGGATCATTCACGAGGTCGACGCTGGGGCCGCCCGCCGATTGGAGTGAGGTTTATCATCCGGCGAAGATACTCGGGCACAGATAACAACGCTCCCTTTCCTAAAGAGAGGTGTCGCTAGGTCACCAACCAGAATGAGCTTGTCAACTTTAGGTGCAAACACGCACATCTCCCCAGCAAGAAACCACTTATATGCCGCTTGAGGATCGATACCTCGAGATTGCACCCACTCAGGCAGGTTTTGAGGGAACTGACCTTGAATGATTGCTCTGACAGCCGTATCAACCCCTCTATGCCCCAAATGGTACCGGGGGCTCGGAGTAAAAGTAGTACTTGCCACGCTGGGTCGGATTAGTAGGGCGGCTTAATCCCGAAAGTTTGTGAACTGCAGCGGAATGTCAAAGTCGGCTTCCTTGAGGCTTTGTATTACCGTTTGAAGATCATCTCTTTTTTTCGAGGAAACCCTCAATTGATCTCCCTGGATCGATGGCACTGTTCCCTTTAGAGCCAGGTCGCGGATGAACTTGGATATCTCCTTCCCCTTTTCCGTGGAGATTCCTGCGACTACTTTGACATTTTGCCTTACTGAACCCTTGGAACCTTCTATGAGGGGACCCCTTTGCAAGGACTTCAGCGATACTTGCCTTTTAACTAGTTTTTCCTCTAGGACCACCATGAGGGCTTTTATGCGATCCTCCGTCGAGGAGGAGAGATTGATCTCTTTGTCAGATATCTCGATATTCGAGTTAGTGTTTTTGAAGTCGAAGCGGGTGGCTACTTCTCGACCCGCCTGGTCGACGGCATTTCGGACTTCTTGCATATCAACTTCTGAAACTACATCGAACGTAGGCATAATCCGTTAGGCTATCCTGTTCTAACATGGGTCGGTGCCCGAGTGGCCAAAGGGAGCAGACTGTAAATCTGCCGGCACAGCCTACGGGGGTTCAAATCCCTCCCGGCCCACTAAATTTGGTGCCCGGTCTTGGCGACAGGACGGGGCACTTTATTTGTATGGCTCATCTCGAAAGGCGCCAGTGACCTGTTCCTTGCAGTCCGATTCTTTCAAGTCCTTATGCTCGGGGAAATTAGACTGACGACATGCGTGTTTTCGGCTTAAATCCCGTTAGATGGCATGCGGAGGACGCACCAAGAGGCGTAGGACTTGAAGCCTCTGATCTAGTAGAGCCAATCGTAATTGGGCTCGTTGCATCGGTGCTGATACTCGCTGGAACGCTTCAAAAGAACTCCCCATTTACTTCCAAGATTCCCGGGTCTTGGTATATCGGTGTTCCATCTCATCCTGTGCCGGGAAACCCGCTACTCGAGTTTCTCGCTCGATGGCTTGTCTACTTAGGGGTTGCGCTCGCTTGCTACGTCTGGGTGCGCCTCGTTCGGCTGGTCCGAAAGGGATACCGGATCTCGCCTCGGGCGTTGTGGAGCGCCTTTTGGACCTGGATAACCCCCTTGATGATTGCCGGGCCGCTCTTTTCGCGGGATGTTTACTCCTATGCCGCCCAAGGAGAGATGGTGGCAAGGGGAATAGACCCCTATTCCAACGGCCCTATCGCCCTGGGCTCGAACAGCTACCTTGCGACCGTTGACCCATTCTGGGTTAAGGCGAAGGCGCCATACGGACCCTTATTCCTCTACGTCGATAGCCTCTTTGTCCGATTCACGGACCATAATCCCTTGGCGACGGTGTTGTTGCTGCGACTGCTGGCGCTGCTGGGCGCTGTATTAATCGGAAAGTTTTCGATGCGGATAGCCACGCGACTGGGCAAGAGCCCAACTTTGGCCTTCGTACTTGTTGCCCTGAATCCAATGGTGATGTACCACTTTGCATCGGCGGGACATAATGACTCGATAATGACGGGGCTTATGCTTGCTGGGATCGCATACTTTCTTGAAGGTAGGCGGATTGTCGGAATAGTCTTTTGCGCGCTAGCGGCTGCTGTCAAGGTTCCGGCGATAGTGGCGGTTGGCTTCTTGGGCTACAACTGGATCGACGTCAAACCCTTTAGGAAGCGACTTCGAGGCGCTGCACTAGCCGTGATAATCACCGTGGTGGTTTTTGGCGCTTTGAAGGTTATATCTGGCCTCGGGTGGGGCTGGCTCTTAGCGTTGTCAACTCCGGGGGTAGTCGTTACTTCTGTAGCCCCGATGGTGGCTCTGGCCGATCTGGCACATCAGATTACCAACATCATAAATTTTGGCGCCTCTTTTACCACCTATGTATCCATTTTCCGCCTTGTCGGAGTGGCTATCGCTGGACTTATAGGGCTTGGACTCCTTTTGACCTCCGACCGAAAGAACCTCGTGCGGTTCATTGGTATAACTATGGTCACGGTGGTAGTCCTCGGTCCCGTGATCCAGCCCTGGTATATAGCCTGGGGACTTTTAGTGCTGGCCTGCTCCCCTGGAAAGCTCACGACTTGGGGAACCACGGTGATTTCCTTAGGCTCGATTGTTCTTGGAATCCCAGGTGGCCCATCAATAGCTTCGTGGATCTTGTATATATTTGTCGTCGGTCTCGCCGTTGTGATGCTTGGAGCGAGGTTACCTTTCTCTCCTAGTCGCCTTCGTAGGATGTCGCAAAGGATAGTTGATGACGGGGTAGCTCGAGTAAGACACGCTGTTGGGCTATATCGAGGGGCGGAGCCTGAGTAGTTTGGATTCGATTCTTCACGCCGAGGGGGCATCAGCG
The DNA here is from genome assembly GCA_021836665.1 of Thermoplasmata archaeon. Next base: position 1,040 of record JAKBHQ010000386.1, on the reverse strand, counting down.
TTGGCTATCGCTACCGAAAGGGTGGTGATGATCGAACCTAGGCTCAAAAAGCTTGTTGACCTAGTGGGACTACCGACTTTTTCCCGATACGACGACGACAAGTCAGTGAGCGTTCGAGACTCAGAGCCAGAGGGACGTGACTCGTTTAGCGTCTTGGTTAAGGCGATAGCGAATCAGCAACTTTCCTCAAAGGCCGCCTCGACAATTCTTGCTCGACTGCGCGGAGCCTGCGGTGGCGTGATAAACGCTCAAGGCATAGTCAGCTTGGAACCAGAGGGCTTGAGGCCATTAGGATTTTCTGGTTCAAAATCACTCGCACTCTATGAACTTGCGATGCATGCCATCGACAAGAGCCTCATTCTTGATGGGATTGACCACCTGTCTAACGAGGAGATTATTTCTGTGATTTCGTCCCAGAGAGGCTTGGGAAAATGGAGCGCCGAAATGTTTTTGATTTTTCACCTCGGTCGATTGGACGTGTGGCCAATCGACGATCTCGGGGTAAGGAAGGGTTATTCTTCGATATTCGGTCTTGATGAGTTGATCAAACCGAAGGCGCTAGATCCACTTGGGGAAAGATTCAGGCCCTTGAGGACGATTTTGGCCTGGTACTGCTGGGCGGCGGTAGATCAGGGGAATGAGCTTTGGGATTGATCTCTCGAACTGCACACTGAGTCCAAAAGGGCTACCCAGTGTCACGCCCATCGAGTTTGGGCTAAAGCAAATCACCGGAGGGCCGCTTGATCTAACAACTCTAAAAGGGATCCCCTCCGTCTCGAAGTACTACGAGAAACCCGATTCGTCATCGTTATTGCTTCAGTTGTATCGATTAGTTCAGCATCTTTTGCATGACCGTGACGTCTAGCCATTTCGAAAATTTGCGACCAACTTCCTTTTCGATGCCAATGGTTCGAAATCCGACCGACTTGTGAAGTTCTATCGAGGCGACGTTGCCTACAACTATTCTCGCTATGCAGGTATGAAAGCCGCTAACTGCGGCGATTTCGAGCAATCTTGAAAGAAGTAATTTTCCCGTGCCC
>JAKBHQ010000349.1 GCA_021836665.1 Thermoplasmata archaeon | reverse complement strand
GGAGTAACTCGAGAACTCGGACCAGAAATCGAAATACAGGCGATGACCGCTCCATCTTTACCAATTACCGGCGCGGCCACACCGGTAAGGCCAACTTCCAGCTCCTCATTGGCTATTGCATATCCCTTGATGCGGATCACTTCAAGTTCTTTTCGGAGCTCGTCGGGCTGGGAAACACTTCTCTCGGTTGGAGAAAGTAGCGTCCTCGAGAGGTATTCGTCAAGGTCGGCCCCATCGGCCCAAGCCAAAAACACCTTCCCATCGGAGGTACAATGCAGCGGGGTTCTCATACCAATCCAGTTCATATTTACGATCAGCCTGTCGGGGGTAACCTGATCAAGGGTCAACGACCAGTCACCATCCCTTACCGCTAGCGTCGCCGTTTCGCCCGTGCTCTCGGCCAAGCCCTGTAACACCGATCTCGCCGATTCAAGGAAACCGACTCTAGCCAAACTTGCGGTCGAGGCTTGAATAAACGCCAATCCGAGTGTATACCGCTCCGTCACCGGCTCTTTGGCCACGAAACCATATGCGAGCAAGGTCCCTAACAGTCTCGACACGGTAGCTTTGTGCATTCGCACCTCTCGGCTGAGTTGGTTTACTCCAATAGGCTCAGACAAGGTACTTATATACGAAAGAAGCCGCAAAGCCCGCTCTACCGACTTGACAGTCGCCGGCTCGGTTAGAGACTCTTCCTCATTTACCATTTGATTGCTTCAACTCGCCCAATTCATGTAACTCTCTTCTAACTGGGAGGACTATTTGTTACTCGTCACCCAGACCGGGGATGACCAAGCCATCTCACCGTCCACCAGAAAGAGCCGGACATAGTAGGCGTGATCTTCAGTTATTGCTTCTTGCCAGGTGGTAGAAAAGTCGGTGGTTTTCATGCTCTGGAGCCCGCCGGTCCCCGGCTGGACGACCAGTCGCATCTTCCCATCGTCGAGGATCGTGACCCCACGATCACTAAGTATCGAACCAAGTTCAACTTTGGATCCTCCTGGCACTAGGTCTATGGCCAAAATAGCATCCGGCCTGCCTATGACGGTCATCTCGACCCCACCTCTTTGTGCGCCATACTGCGAAGAGAAGTTACGGGTATGGGCACTCCATCGCACGAAGTCCTCGCCGACCTCTACGATTTCCGGAGACCAATATGGCGTCAGCACGACCTTTGCGTCGCCATAGAGTCGAAGTCCCCCCGACCAATCGATAGTTGGAACCGCTAAGTTTGTCCACTCGATGCGCAATGGCACACTGATCCAGTCGTTCGGTAAGTCAATTTCCGGCTGAAATGTCTTTACGGTCTCGCCGTCTCGGACGATATCGACCCTTGCAACGTCTGTATACCCCCGGGCATGGACATCGATCTTTACTTCATCGGTCGGCCCGGTTTCGGAACCCATAAAGGCATCATTTAGCCGCACGTCTAACACTATGTCCCTAGTAGTAGCGGCAATTGTTCGGCGGTCATGTAGTGCCGAGAATATCGACTTACGATCTAGGGAGTCTGCAAATGCGCCTACGTAGCTGGCACCGTTTCCATGATCCGATGATGCGATAAAGCCGAATCGATGCCCCCTCTTCAAACCATCGATGACGAAAGTGTTTGCCAAAGTGCCATCTGAATACTGTCGGAAACAGCCGTCCATTTCGTAATTCCCGCGACAGGCTTGAAAGATCTCCACGAGTCTCATCAAAGCATCGTCACGATAATTCCAATCAAAAGGAACCATTGCGGACCCTGGATGATGGGGAATGGTAATTACCCGCTGATCGTCCAGTTCATGAAGGTGCTTCCACAGACCGTCAGGTTTCTCGGTCAACTTTGCACTGGAAGAAAAGATAGGCACACCCCTCTTCAGCGACTCGTAGATCACATTCTGATGCCCAGTACCACCGGTCCACTCAAAACCGTAAAATGGAACAAACACGTCAGGTATATGGAGCACGTCAGCGATCTTTTGAATCATCGCCCATTGGTAGGTAGATGTATTTTCTGCATGGTCCGTTACGGCCCAAAAGTCGTACTCGCAAACATCCCAGGCATAGTGGTAGAAATCATCTAAGGTCGGTTCGTCGCCAGCCGTACAGCGGCTAATCAAGGAGTGCCTATGAAGGTCTCCCCAGTAGAGGGAGTACGCGTTATCTCCGACCTTGGTGGTATACCGCTCAGCCTTTTGACCGTTCCTTGCGACCACCCAAGGTCGGTCGTAGGGAGACCCGACCTTGGGTGGAAGGGCTTTGAACTCAGCTAAAGTACGAAGCTCACCTACTCGCCTCGCCTTCTCGGCAGGAGAAGTTGCAACCACAGGGAGGGTCCCCACTCTGATTCCACCGGGACGATCGACGGTATTCCAAATAACTTCGCCATAATGTTCGCGTAACTCTGGCCGCTCGGCGCCGCCGAAACCGTCTTGCCATTCAAGGCTCTGTTCCCGCCTCCCATCCTCCTTCCAGGCAACCGCCAAAACGTCGCTATTTGATGCCAGTGCTACCTCTTCGAGTGGCCCATCACCTCCTTCGAAGTGAACGGGGCCCGTCCAATCACCTGATTCGAATACTTGAACTACACCCTCCCAGTAGTAAAGCATCAGCGGCAGACGCCTTATGATGCGATAGGCCACCACCACCTGGGACCCGTCGACAACGCAAAGCTTCGGCAGTGCCGAAGGCGACATCTTGTGCATTGCCCCGGGTCTCGGCTGCTCATACCACTGGTCCGAATCGGCGCTCAAGGTATAGACCTGGATATCCGCGGTAACGTTTGGTGAAAGGTCAGCCGGAATGGCCCTACCATCCGCCTTTGTCTGGCCCGCTACCGACTTACCCAAATCCTCCAAAGATCTCAGTCTGGTAGGTCCAGACCCTCCATGACCACCAAGTATCACCCGATCGGACGCACACCAAATAGTTCCGTCATCGGTGACCGCAAGGCTTGGGTGAAGGGAGTAACCCGTCTCATCTGAGAGTACAAATCGTCGATCAGAATCACTCGGTCGCCTAAGCAAGACGGCGGTAACGTATCCAGAGTCTCCATAGCTCGTCCACGCGTAGCAGCTACCACCCTCGGGGAGGGCGACTAATACTGGGTCCCAAACATTCCTCTCGTCTTCGAGGGACAGGCGCTCGGTTTTAGACCACACGCCTGATGAGAAACGCTTGGTCACTACGGCGAAGCGACGCTCGACCAGTTCCTGATAGCAACACTCGATTTGCCCGTCGCTATGAACCGTGACTTCTTGATTAAATGCGCTCACGCCGGGGGTACTTAGCAGTTTTGGCTGGCTCCACCCTTCGCTGTCATGCCTGACATACCAGACACCCATCACTTGGTTGCGGCGATAGCCGTAAAACACCCATGGCTCCCCATCAGCGTCGGTCACCACCGACGGGCGTAGGCAATCACCAGGAGTTCCAGAAACCGACACTGACTCATCCAAGCTCTCGCCATCGCGGCCAAGTTGTTCGACCAGTATCTGCTCGCCCGCCCCCTCGATCCAACGTATAGCCGCAATGACAAATCCGGTTTCGGTTCTCGCCAACGCTGGTCTAGCGGTTGGCGAGGATTCCGAAATTCTGCTGCTATTAATCCGCCGGTACCCAGCGAGGGGTTTGAGATCCTTCAATAGGGCATCGGCGGGCCTCAAGACCTCCGGTAGTACCCCTCCGCCCTCATCGATATCGGTATAACGTGCTGGATCGGGATCGATGGCGTCGAGCACCTCCTGGACTTCGTAGCCCTCATCCATCGCCTCAATGAGGCGTCGAATGAAACTCTCCACCAGTAGGTGACCCGATTTCGCACCCTTTTCTGCCCCACCTACGGACAGCATTTCGTCGCTTTCGCCAAACTCTCCCAAACCAATACTCCTCAACTTGATAAAACTGATGGCTTACTTTTGCAAAGGAAGCTGAGCTATACGAGTCCCTGCTGCTTCAGCCAATTAGCCGCCACGACGTTCGCCGGTAGACCATTGATATCCACTTGCGAATTCAGCTGTGTGATTACCGGAGTTGTCAGACGCGATAGCACGTTCTGCATTAACTTGCCGATCGCCGGGTATCGATTGAGCACACTAAGGCGAATTGTCTCGGCACCGTTATAAAGCGGGAAAAACTGCTTATTGTCCTTGAGTACGACTAGATGGTTGGAAACGAGTCTCGCATCGGTGCTATAGGTCTCGCCAAAATTGCAAGGGCTACCCGAACCGAGGCTTGAATAGATGAGCCCCAGGGCCTCTGTCTTCAAATTAGCACCAGGGAAGGTAAATCCGTAGGTCGACTCCAGGCCAGGTAGTCCATCTGGCCTAACCGCAAAGCTCGAAGTAGAGCAGAAGGTAGCTACGCTCGGGTTGGTCTTGACTAGTTTTGCCAACTGAGAAATAGTTGTGATGTGATACTTCTTCGCCACTGCAGAATTGGCCGCGACATCGTAGGTGTCATTAAAGGGTGATGGTCCGATCCACGCAATCTTGTTCTGCGCCCTATCCATCGCATTTAGCTGCTGGAATAGTGCCTCAGAGTTAGTAATCGACGAGGTCTGCTTCAGATACACTACCCAACCGGTGCCCGTATAAGAGGGGAACATGTCGATATTCCCAGCTAATTCCGCTTGGCGAATCGTATCCACGCCGGCGATGTCGAGCTTCGATGTCACATTGGCTCCGGCTGCTTTAAGCGCGTCAACCGTGATGTAGCCCATAATCAGCTCTTCGGTAAAGTTAAGCGAGCCAACGGTGATGTTCGCTCCCTTTAGGTTGTAGTTCGCAGCGATGCTGTTGGCGGGGGCTGCGGACGTTGTAGCGGTCGAACTAGAAGCACTGGAAGAGGAGCAGGCCGAGAGGATCAGGGATGCCGTAGCTATTGATCCAACAGTCAGGGCCGCTTTGGATCTGAAACGGACACTGCCTAGGGAAATACGCTTGGTCAACTTGACCATTTCATTCTCCTTTCATTAGAGAAATTCATTTTCATTAGAGAAATTCATTGGAAAACTTCATTGGAGACCGGACTTCGCCGTTAGCACTTGGATCAGCCAGGCGACAACACTTCGCCTGCGATCATTACTACCCAGTCCATAGCGAGGGCAAAAACGGCTACAAGCACACTTCCGGTCACGATTATCGGGGTTCGATCTACTGCGATTCCGGTGGTGATCATCGTTCCTAGACCGCCACCGTTAATAAAGGTCGCCAGAGCAGCTGTTCCGACGTTTAGGATTATCGCAGTTCTAACCCCGGCCATGATGACCGGGACCGCTAAAGGAAGCTCAACTCCGACCAAGATCTGAATAGGGCGCATTCCGATTCCCCGCGCAGCCTCCAAGATGGACTTGTCTAGCCCGTTCAATCCAGTTACCGTATTGCGCAATACGGGGAGAATCGAGTAGACAATCAGGGCATAAATTGCGGTCCTTGCCCCAACTCCAAGTACTAACGCTGCGAGAATCATAAGTCCGACAGGGGGTGCCGCTTGGCCCAGGGTCGCCAGGGCGGTGACCACACTATTTGCCACTGGTGCCTTTTTACGAGTCAGCAGAATACCAAGCAGGACCGCAAGCACGGTAACTACCGCTGACGAGATAAGGGTGAGACCCAGCTGTTGGATAAGCTCAGATCTAATGACCGACCAGTAGAGGCTGCGGCGATCGATGCTGTCCAATGGAGTGCTATGAAGATATAGCACCAGTAAGGCCAGGATCAAAATTAACATCAAGGGACGGAATGCTACGTGCCCGAACTGGCGTACCTTCCTTCCCTTCGACGGAGACCCGGACGACCCTAATCCAGGAACCTCGCCCTGATGGTCGAGGGGATGAAAGTTCTCGACTGAGGTGGGAAAGATGCTCATTTGTCAACGCCAAGTATCGAAGCTGAGGATCCAGCGAGGGGGGCCAGCGACCTCCTA
>JAKBHQ010000446.1 GCA_021836665.1 Thermoplasmata archaeon | reverse complement strand
CATATTGTTGCCGTCGCAGATCTCCTTCTCGGCTAAGTCGTTAGCAAAGAGCGCTGCCGTCGCCGCTTTGGCGATTCCGTTCGTCGCGTTCCCGACGGAGTTTCTAAATGCGACCCTAGAGGAGCATGAAGACGATCTCATCGCCCTACGGAATCGATTCCGCAGAAAGAAGGGTTCAACTGGTGGGGGAATCACCAGCAAGATATCGAATAATGTCCGCCTCAGCGGAGTGCTATTGGTGAGTGCTCTCTTGTATGGCCTATTGGATCCGAAATTTAGCTTCAACGAGTCGTCGCTACTCATTTTTTTGGGTCTTTTAGTTGGCCTTACGGTCATTACCATGGCCACCGACCTTCCAGCTGCACTTTACCTTCGGCGCAAGGACCCCGAGGCTAAAGTTCAAGGTCATGTATTACCTGGGGCTATCGGGATCGCTGCAGTCTGTGTTGTGATAAGCCGTGCACTGCACTTTGAGCCGGGATATCTCTACGGGATGGTTGCGGGTCTGCAAGTAGCCAACAAGATCAAGATTTCTGAAAGCGACAGTGGGAAGGCCCAGGTTCTTTCCTTCATGACTACCCTTGCGGTAGCGTTAGCTGCCTGGCTCGCCAGACAGCCGCTTAGCTCTTGGACACATTCGACCCACGCGAGTGTCGTAGCCGTCGGGGTCGATGCGGCACTGGTTTCAATATTCATAGCGGGCGTGCAAGGTGTGCTAATCAGTCTTTTGCCGCTCCGCTACCTGCCTGGAAGGGACATCTTCAAGTGGAACAGGGCTGTATGGGCAGTCTTGTTGGGAATTTCTGCCTTTATATTCTTCCATCTGCTGTTGGGACAGGGATCTAGCTACGTAGGTACTATAAACGGGACAATTGCAGCGGCCATATTCACCGGACTTTTTGTCGGTACAACCATATTCGCTTGGATCTTTTTCGCCATCCGCGATCGGAAGCGTGAGGCAAAAGGTGCAGATGATCCCGAATGGGAAGCCAAAGAAGACGAGGATCGGGTCTCATTCAGCCTCTCAAGCGCTAGTGGTTCCCAAAGCGAAGATGAATAGCCGTATCGGATTGAACCAACCATAGCGCAAACCCCTTCCGTAAGAAGGGCTTGCAACAGTTGTCGCAACGATGCACTAGAACAAGATCTAATGAATTTGCGTGAGTGGGCACTGTCCCAAGGCATACATCCTCAGACGGCATACAAGTCGCATCGGAGAGGGAAGATGCCCGTCGTAGCGCGTAAAGTTGGCAAGCTAATTTTGGTCGGAGATTTAGAACCCTAAGAGTCAAAGCACGGATCATCGGCTATCTACGCACGAGTCTTATCGTCTGACCAAAAGCCAGACCTAGACCGACAGGTGGCGAGGGTCTTGACATGGGCAACAGAAAATGGATACAAGATCGACAAAGTGGTTACCGAGGTCGGCTCAGCGCTCAATGGCCATCGTCGTCAATCCCTGGCACTCTTAGGAGACCCCAATGTCACGACGATTCTGGTCGAGCATCGTGATCGGTTCTGTCGGTTCGGAGTTGACTATGTGGAGACAGCCCTTGGTGCTCGGTCAAGAAGTCTCCCTATCAGGTTGGTTGCGATCGACCCGAGCCGAGGTGGACGATGATCTCGTCCGCGATATCACGGAGTTACTCACATCGGTTTGCGAGCGTCTCTATGGTCGTCGTTCGGCATCAAAAAAGGCCTAACGAGCTATTGAGGCGGTGTGTGAATGATTGCGGTAATGCGAACAAAAGCACAGGCTCAGAAGGTAGCCGATCTCACCGGAGGTCAGGTTATCTCCAACGGCGCCAAGCCTACAATCAAGGGTGCACTCCCTGGAGATTTCGAGAAATACCGTTCCTCGGTGGAATCGGTCAGTGTCTTGTTCCAACTATGCGATGATGCTGGCAAGTCGGTCCCGAGCGGTTGGACGCTTATCGGCGCAACCTTTGAGGTCGAGTGGCCAAAAGATCCACAGGTAGCATCTGGTATCCGTTCTCACTTTGACACTAGACACTTCGCCTACAACTGGGCTCTAGCCAAGGTCAAGTCAGACATGGACGCCAAGAAAGAGAACTCAGACCATAAATCGATACCATGGACTCTGGAGGCACTTCGTAAAGAGTGGAACCAAGAGAAGAACGAGATCGCTCCTTGGTCGGGAGATAACTCCAAAGGGGCATACTCATCGGGGATTGCCGATCTGGTGCAGGCACTATCGAATTGGTCGCAGTCCAAGCGAGGCCAGCGCAAGGGTAAGAGGGTCGGCTTTCCTAAGTTCGCCAGCAAGCGCACAGACCCTGGTAGAGTTCGTTTTACCACTGGAGCTATGCGCTTTGAGGATGATCGACGCACCATTGTATTGCCAACTATCGGCGGACTACGTTCTAAAGAAGACACCCGCAGAGTACAGCGCCACCTGGCCAAGAACAACGCCCGGCTGCTTAACTGCACCCTCTCAGAGAGGCCTAACCCGATATTGCGGGGATGGCATGCATACTTCCGACATGGAAACTCGTCAAGGAAGTTCAAGTTGATCAACAGCTATATCCACGAACGGATGGCTCTCCTGGCTAGTAACAAGTGCGGACTTCACGGGCGCAACTGGGACACTCGTTTTAACCACGGGTGGCTCATGAGCCTTGGAATGTACCGACTATCTGGACGGATTGCAAATGAGTCTGCGCATGCACTGAGGTGAAAGATCTCGGAAAGCCGTGTGCGGGAGAATCGCATGCCCGGTTTGACGGGGGGCTGCTGGGGAGGTTGTAACGACCCGACTGAGATGAGCGAGAAACCACAAGGCCAGCGCTTGACGTCAGGACACCGAATGACTGAACCAGTGGCCTACCCCACGGTTATCAGTCCTGGGCTAGCTGAGGCCAGCGCCCTGTCCGTTCCCGGGCCATTTACTACAGGCGGCAGTTCAGATGATGGGACGACTCATCATCTGGAGAGAGCGTGTAAGACCAGCAGTAACGCTGGCCGTGCTTGGCGAGGCGAGAACAACTCTCGGACTAGTGAGAATGAAGTCCGAGACGAGAACCTTGTAAAAGGTGCATCATCATGAGTGGACTCACTATTTGTCACTCAGATGCAACGGACTGGAATCGACTGTAGCTGTTTGTGTACTTTTCGCAGCCTTGTTAACTTTTGGTTTGAGTGGCCAATAGACAATTACCTGAGGTAAAAGTTAGCTTTTATTCACATAATTCATTAGAGTGTCTACCATGGAGTCTATTGAGGTAGTTTCGTCGAGAATAGCTGGAGACTTCCTCCTCAATGCCTTCATGACTTCCACTGGAGATTTGTCAGAGCTGACTAGAAATAAATATCTCTTCGAGGTTCGACGCTTCGTAGGCTTTCTTCAGCTTCAGGGTAAAGTCTCTCCTACCTTGATCGATGCAAAGACGGTCGATCGCTATATGGCAAAGCTAGCCACTTCCAACCTCACTCGACGGAGCGTGCAAGTGGCCGCTTCAGCTCTGAGGCGATATGTCAAATTCCTCCTTGAGGCTGAGGTGTTATCGGACTTTGTCGAGGTCGATTTTACCTCCAAGTCCTCATCGAATAAGTTACCGAAAGTAATCTCTAAGCCGAGGTTGCAAGCCGCTCTTGATCTGGAGAGCCATGGCTCGACCAACCGGGAGCGAGAGGTCGCTCTGGCAAGAGATCTGGCTATGGCCGAACTTCTATACGGGGCTGGGCTGAGGGTTTCTGAGCTCGTTAGTCTCGATCTTGGCGATCTTGATCGCCGCATCCAGGTGGTCACCGTTTTAGGAAAGGGCTCCAAAGTCAGACGGGTCCCCTATTCGATTAAAGCAGATGAGGCCATCGGCAACTACTTGTCCGGGCCGCGAGCAGAGTTGCTGGCTAATAGGGAGCCTACGGAGGCATTCTTCCTCGGAGCCCACGGCAAGAGGATAGATCAAAGGCAGGTCCGACGGTCGCTCGTTAGGTTGGGACTGGGCGGTTCGGCTCATGCCCTTCGTCACTCCTTTGCCACTCACATGCTCGACGCTGGCGCGGACATTAGAACGGTAGGAGAGCTCCTGGGACACGTAGAATTATCCACAACCCAGATCTACACTCATGTAAGTAAGGAAAGACTCATGAGTGTCTATGGGTCTTCTCATCCTCGAGGATAACGAATTGGACTACTACTCTGACGGAGATCTAGGTTCTTGGTGGGCTTCGTTCAAGCTCGACGGTGATCGTCTAGCCAAAGACAAGCTGATCGTTCATTATTCGCCATTAGTGAAGTACGTAGCAAGCCGAGTAGCGGTGGGCTTGCCGCAGAATATCGACCAGGCGGATCTCGTCAGCTACGGCATGTTTGGTTTGATGGACGCGCTCGATAAGTTCGATACGTCGAGAAATATCAAGTTCGAGACCTATGCGATAGCCAGGATCAAGGGTGCGATTATCGATGAGCTAAGGTCGATCGACTGGGTGCCACGATCGGTTCGTGCCAAGGCTAGGTCGGTTGAAAAGGCCTATTCGACACTCGAGGCCAAGTTGCTTCGTAACCCAACGGACGTAGAAATAGCCCAAGAGATGGGGGTCTCATTTAAGGACCTTCAGCACATTTTTACCCAGATCTCCTTTGTCGGTGTGGTTGCCCTCGACGAACTAATCTCCTCGGGTGACAGGGTTGAAGGAATGACCCTAGGTGACACAATTGCCGATAAGCACGCTGGTCCAGTCGCCGCATTCGAGGTCGAGGAGTCAAAGCAACTTCTGGCGAATGCTATCAACAAGCTGGGTGATCGGGAAAAGATGGTCTTGACTCTCTACTACTACGAAGGCCTAACCCTCGCCGAGATTGGCAATGTGTTAGGAGTTACCGAGAGCAGGGTGTGCCAAATACATACCAAAGCCGTTATGCAACTCAAGAGTAAACTGGCCGAGTCGGAACGCGAAGTTCGGTTTTAGCTAGACGAGCCGACCTGTCTGACTAAATGCTACGTATGAGAAAGATTGGCTAGCTTGAGTTAGAATCGGCCGTGAATAGGTTCCGCTTAGCTCCTCTAGGAGGTGGGTTAGGGCTCATTCTCAAGCCCAATTTGCCAATCAATCGGGTATATCCAGGGCGTTGGGGTGTGGGGAGTCGAAAAGATACAAAATGCCGCTTGCTCCCTTTTTAGATGAGGGGTCAGACTGGTCCTTTTTGATTTCAGTTTGCGATTTGTCTTTTCCAAGTCCCACTTGCCGGACTCTGCCGGCATCTGTTCGATGACGAGGATCAGTCACTTCTTTTTTGGGTAGCTCAATTAAAGTCTCAACCTTTGGGGCTAATTGCCTTTTTACCCTCCAACTTGGACTACACTTGTCTCGGCAAATTGCCACAAGTTACGGGCCGAATTGGTATTCCGGTCGCCTTAGAGCGTCTAGTTCGGTTCCAAGAAAACCGGTTGAGCCAGTTGTTAAGCTTTCGCAGCTTCTAGATGCAGGTGTCCACTTTGGTCATCAGACCCGTAGGTGGAATCCGAAAATGCGCCGATTTATCTACGGCGAAAAGAACGGCATCTACATCATCGATCTAAGAAAGACCCTGGTTGGGATAGAAGCCGCTTACCGCTATACCAGAGACTTGGCAAACCGCGGCGGGATCGTACTGTTCGTAGGCACCAAGAAGCAGACCCAGGATCCAATCGCCGAGTATGCGATCAAGACGAACATGCCTTATATCAACCAGCGTTGGCTCGGTGGAATGCTCACAAACTTCCAGACGATTCTCGGTCGGGTGAAGAAGATGAGAGAGCTAGAGGAACTCAAGGCACACGGCGGATTTGACGCTATGCCGAAGAAGGAGGCACTCCTGCTCTCGCGTGAGTTGGAGAAGCTGCAGACCAACCTCGGTGGTATCAGAAATTTGACTCGGTTGCCAGACGCAATATTCGTCATAGATACCAAGAAGGAACACATAGATCG
>JAKBHQ010000404.1 GCA_021836665.1 Thermoplasmata archaeon | reverse complement strand
AGTCGACGCTTTCACAGTACCTGAACCTGTCGATGCGAATCCTGCACCTGGTGCTCGATCGAGTGCCGAATCTGCCAATCCACTTGGCGGAGCAGAAAGAGATACTCGAGGCGATACGTGAGAGAGATGCTGAGAAGGCCGAAGCCACGGCAAAACAGCATCTCGTCACCTTTGAGAACGAGATGAACGCGGTGCTATTTTCCAGGGACTAAAGTTTTATCCCCTTCGGACCCCGTTGAATGGAAAGCGGGACCCAAGGACATTGGATTCTCTAGGCGGAAATCTTCTCGTGGGGGAGTAGCACAGCTGCGAGAGTCGATTGGCTCTCTCCTTGTCGGACCTTTTTCCTTGTTGGTTCTAGTTCGTAAGTGAGTAGCTAACTCTTTTCGTCGGCCTTCAAAGGCACACGGGTCGGCTTTTCGCTTGTGGATCTAGCCTTCAAATTCGCTACATTGCATTCCAGGCCTAAACACTCCTGTCGAGAGTGGTCATATGAGTGGACATTCTTGTCAATAGCCAGCGGTGCGACAATCGCAATCCAGGTCGCAATCCAGGTCGCATTTGCGACCTCTTGGATTGGAGCGAGCCAGCGATGTATAGCCTCCGTCGGCATTGGGCTTTTGCTGTAGCTAAATCAAAACAAAATAAAGCCAACAACCGAAGGAGGCCAAGTCCTAGAAGATCTACCAGGTCAAATAGTAAACTAGCTAGCCAGGTGGCCCTTTTGCTTCCAGTCTGTTCGATTCCCTCTAGTGAATGAGAACCTTCAAGGCATCGTGTTTGGCTGCGTTGGCGAACACATCGTAGGCTTCAAGCATCTGATCAAAGGAGAACTCATGGGTTACGAACTTTTCGACGGGCAGCTTGTGCTCGGCGACGAGTTTCAACAGCATGCCAAGTGTATTAGTGTTCACGAGACCCATTGATATGTCGATGTTTTTAATCCACAACTCGTGGAGCGCCAACTCTACCGGCTTTCCGTGCACACCAATATTTGCGACATTGCCTCCCGGGCGAACAATTTCCGTCGCCATGGTGAAGGTCTGCGGAATTCCAACGGCTTCAATGGCGACATCGACTCCCGCACCATCGGTGAGAGCTAAGACCTGCTTTTTCCAGTCCGCCGCGGCTGAGTTCACCGTTTCAGTAGCTCCGAAGTCCAAAGCCCGCTTCAGTCGTGCCTCGTCAAGATCAATGGCAATGATCTTCGAGGGGCCGTAAAGACGGGCCGTCATCACGGCAGAAAGTCCGACCGGTCCAGATCCAATCACCGCAACGACGTCGCCCGGATTCACTTGGCCGTACTTAACGCCGATCTCGAATCCGGTTGGTAAAATGTCCGACAGGAGGATGCCTTCGGAGTCCGACATTCCCTTCGGCAGTTTGTAAGCCGAATTCTCAGCAAAGGGAACGCGAACATATTCGGCCTGTGTCCCATCAATCATGTACCCGAAGATCCATCCGATACCAGCGAGACCTTCTGGGTCGAGGCAGTGACTGTATAGACCCTGGCGGCAGTTAGAACATTGTCCGCAGGAGCTTACACACGACAGGATGATGCGGTCTCCGACGGCAAATTGCGTCACTCCGGTGCCGACCTCGGTGATTTCACCGATCCCCTCGTGTCCCAGGATACGTCCTGCCTTGACCTCGGGAACATCGCCCTTCAGGATGTGTAAGTCTGTACCACAAATTGTGGTAGCGACCATCTTTACGATCACGTCGGTCGGCTGCTGAATGACCGGATTGGGAACCTCTTCCCAACTCTTTTTGCCGGGTCCGCTATATACGAGTGCCTTCATAACTGTCTCTCCTGCAAGTAGGTTTTCGACTGATGTTCGTTTGCTCTTGCTCCTTTTTCTGTCCGGATATGGGTCTGTGAATAAGGGTCGCGGCCAAAGGCTCGCAGTGCTGGCCCATCGTTAGCCTAGGGATCACCTGCTGGAAAATTGATGAGTCTCGGAAGACTCTCGCAGCACTAAAGGACCTCGCGACCTTGCGGCATGTATCGCAGCTGGTTGTTATCTGTATTAGTTATCTGAATTAAACGCACCCGCGGTTACCCCTGGAGGTACGTCTAATCGGGGCCATTGCCCGACTAGTACACCGGAGATTTTCCAACCTGTGGTCACCCCACCGGGGCTCCCAAAGGGTATTTCACCTTGCGAGTTAGCAATCTATGGGCGAAATCATCAAATTAGATGCTAAAAAAATGCTTGTCTAGCTGGAATGCGGCAAGAGTATTTCATAATACGGGATGACAGTTCCAAGATTGTGTTGTAGTATCCAGACTACGACACTGTTGGGGGGTCGGAAGCTTTATGTAAGGCGAATTGCCGTCAGCTACGGACGGCGGGAGGTCGTAATGTTCGTAAATAAGATGCCGAAGTACGAAATTCTCTCTGAGGATGCGCTGATGGCGCTTGACAGAGGATGGAAGCGGATCGTCAGTGAAATCGGGGTCGAGTTCGTTCACGATGAAGCGTTGGCGCTCTTTAAGGCGGCCGGCCAAAAGGTCGAGGGTAATCTCGTCAAGTTCGACCCGGAGTTCATATTAGAGCAGGTGGCTAAGGCCCCACACAATTTCGAGTTGCAGGCTAGGAACCCTAAAAATTCGGTCCACATCGGCGACGACAACATGGTATTTGGAGCAGTATACGGCCCTCCCTTTTTTAGAAAAGGTGACCAGCGGGGCGATGCTACGCTGGAGAACTTCCGTACGCTGACCAAGCTATCGCAGGCCTTCCCCGAGCTGGACTCGGCCGGAGGCGTCATCTGTGAGCCCAACGACGCCCCGTTCGATTCTCGTCACCTCGATATGCTTTTCGCTCAGTTGACCCTTACTGACAAGATCTATATGGGCAATGTCGTTTCAGGGATAAATGCCAAGGACACCATGGCGATGACCGAGATAGCCTTCGGCGGTCGTGAGACCTTGGAGAAGACCCCGGCGACTCTTTCCCTGATCAACTGTAACTCCCCCTTGCGCTGGGATACGAGGATGCTCGAGGCTCAGTTCGAATATTCGAGGGCAAACCAACCCGTGGTGCTAACTCCATTTCTTCTCATGGGAGCTATGTCACCGGTGAGCATCCCTGCTACCCTCGCTCAGCAAATGGCGGAGGCGCTGTCAGGAATTACCCTTTCTCAATTGATTAGGCCGGGGGTTCCTGTTGTCTTTGGGTCGTTCTTGTCCAACATAGACATGCAGTCCGGATCACCCTGTTTTGGTACTCCGGAGTCAGCTGTTGGACTTTTGTGCACCGGCCAGATAGCGCGCCACCTCGGACTGCCGTGGCGTTCAGGTGGGGGTCTCACGTCGAGTCAGGTCCCCGACGCCCAGGCGGGATACGAGGCGCTCATGACCATGATGCCGACTTTCCTTGCCGGTGCCAACTGGGTGATGCACACCGCTGGTTGGTTGGAGGGCGGTCTTGTCGCTTCGGCCGAGAAGTTCGTAATCGATATCGAGATCCTGAGGATGCTGCAACACGAATTCACTCCCGTAGTGTTCGACGAGGAGTCGTTCGCTTTTGGTGCCCACGTAGAAGTCGGCCATGGAGGTCACTTCTTGGGTGCAGAACATACTATGGAGCACTTTAGAACGTGTTTCTATCGCCCGCTTTTGTCCTCTTCGCAGAACTTTGACCGTTGGTCGCGTGAGGGGAAGAAGGACGCCGCTGCTAGGGCCGGAGAGATCGCCGAGAAGACCCTCGAAGCCTACGTCGAACCCCCGATGGACAGCGCCATAAGAGCAGAACTCGAAGATTATGTCGCAAGGCGCCGCAAGGAACTTGGGGACTAGAGGCCCAACTAGCCCCGGCCGGACCGGGAGGCGATCCTGATCACTTCCCGGTCCGTTACCAAGATGTCTAGAGCGACGTCGTGAGGTTCTGCCGGAACTTGTTCGGCAATCTGGGAGGAGAAGCAGAATCCGATCGTGGTGCTGGCATCTCCAAGGGCGCTCAGGTAGCGGTCGTAGAATCCGCGGCCGTAACCGAGCCGGAAGCCATTGCGATCGAAGGCGAGGCCCGGCACGATGACTAAATCTACTGTGGATGGATCAACTGGGGTCTTGTCTGGGGGTTCGAGGGGTCCATATGTGGTCAATTCGAGTGAATCGGTCGAGCTAATCCTTGCCGCATGCATTAGGTTGGCTTCCAGGTAGGGGAGGAGGATCTGTTTCTTTCTTAGTTGCAACTCCTTAATCAAGGTTCTTGTTGAGGCTTCATGGCCAAAGGACCAGTAGACGAGTATGTTGGAAGCGTCGGCGACCTCATTTAGGTTTATGAGTCGCTCTGTTATCTGGTTGGATCTGATTTCACGATCGATTTTAGATATCGAACTGCGTCTTTGGGAGAATTCCTTCCGGAGTTCGTTCTTGAGTTCTACCAGTTTTTTTGGATTTGTCGCCATTAGATAATCGTAACTTCATTAGTAAGCATAGTTTTGTACTTCAGCGTTACCATAACTGATATACTAGAACAAGATCAGATCTAGGGTCAGGTTTGGACCACGGGTCGATCTGACCGATTTGGAATGAATGTTTGTCTGTCTCGGACCGCAGAGTTGGTCCAAGACAACAAAGGGGGGAATATGAGTAAATCTGAGCGGAGTCTTACGGCCTTAGAGATAGCCAGGTCTGCCGACATCAAGCCGATCGTAGAGATCGCACAGGGGATGGGAATACCACCCTCGATGCTCGAGCAATATGGCCCGTATTTAGCCAAGATTCGCCTAGAAGCGCTGGACCTGGTCAAAGATCGTCCGAAGGCCAAGTACATAGTCGTTACTGCTATTACGCCTACTCCGCTCGGCGAAGGAAAGACCACTACCACCGTTGGCCTTGGCCAGGCGTTCAGCCATATCGGCAAGAAGGCTACGATTTCGATTCGCCAGGCGTCGATGGGACCAACCTTTGGTATCAAAGGTGGCGCAGCTGGTGGTGGATACTCCCAAGTGATTCCTTTCGAGTCGCTAAATCTTCACCTCACCGGTGATGGCCACGCTGTAACGGCGGCCCATAACTTGTGTTCCGCAATGCTCGACAATCACGTCTACTTCGGCAATGAGCTAGGGATAGACCTACACAACGTGAGCTGGCGGAGGGTTTTGGACGTAAACGATCGGGTGCTTAGAAACCTCGTCGTTGGACTAGGTACACAGCAAGACGGTGTGCCCCGTCAGACCGGCTTCGACATTACCGCAGCCTCGGAAGTGATGGCAATTTTGGGCTTGACTACTTCTCTGAAGGACCTGCGCCAACGTCTGGGACGAATTGTCGTCGGATATACCTCCAAGGGTGAGGCGATTACCGCCGAGGATATCCACGCAGCCGGAGCGATGACCGTGTTAATGAAGGAAGCGATCAAGCCGAACCTCCTTCAGACCCTCGAGGGGACCCCTGCCCTGGTACACGCTGGACCATTTGGCAACATAGCGACCGGCAACTCGTCGGTGTTGGCGGACATGATTGGTATCTACGGCGGCGATTACTTGGTGACCGAATCTGGTTTCGGAGCTGATATGGGTGCCGAGAGGTTCTTCAACATAAAGTGCCGTACTTCGGGCCTATCTCCAGACGCAGCGGTAGTGGTTACCACGGTACGTGCGCTAAAGGCCCATTCGAATAATCACAAGATCGTGCCGGGCAGGGAGCTTCCCGAGGCACTTCTCGCTGAGAACCCAGACGAAGTGAGAATCGGCGGGGAGAACCTTCGTAAGCAGTTGGAGAACGTGCGCAAGCATGGGGTCCCGGCCGTCGTCGCCATCAACTCCTTCCCTTCGGATTACCCTTCGGAGCATAAGGCCATTCGCGAGATCGCCGAATCGATGGGAGCGAGCACGGCGGTTTGTACCCACTTCAGTGACGGAGGAAAGGGTGCCGTCGAACTAGCCGAAGCGGTGGCGGAGGCTGCCGACAGGCCAAACACCT
>JAKBHQ010000257.1 GCA_021836665.1 Thermoplasmata archaeon | reverse complement strand
ACTAGAAAAGGGACGGCGTTCGGTTATGCCTCATGGGATCGAATCAGTTGATCAGCAGTAGGCCGAAGAAAGAATACAAAGTGCCCCCGGCAGGATTCGAACCTGCGCACACGGTTTAGGAAACCGATGCTCTATCCCCTGAGCTACGGGGGCAATCTACCTGATCGCCAGGACCTCAAACAGACTAGTGAACTTTATCCCTTCGTGGTGCATTACCTTAGAACTTCGCTAGAGCTACCTGCATTTCGGCTTTAATCTTCGACGTCGGCCAACAGGACCGTAATCTCATCTTCGACGCTCCTAATTTTCTTCTTGCAGGTGGCGACCAGAAATCTAGCCCTCTCCACTAGGGCCTTCAATTCGTCAATGCCAACGTCGTCACCTTCTAGACGAGTGACAATCTGATCCAGTTCGCTCTTGGCCGCATCGTAACTAAGTTCTCCAGTTTCACCATGGTCATTTTCAGTCCCCGGCTCAGTCACTTTTCACTTCCTCAACTCTTGCTACGAGACTTCCGTCAGAAAAGTGGGCTCTAAAGCCGTCACCCGTCTCGAGTTCGCCGACTGATCTTATCCTGCGATTTGTCGGCAACCCCTCAATCAAAACATACCCCTTTTGAAGGACTTCAGTCGGATCAAGTGATCCGAGCCTCGCTTGCGCCAGTTCAAGTTCAAGGTCGATACGCTTTAGCTTCTCTACAACCCGCCCGCCAAAAGCCGCTCGGCCAGCTAGATCAATTCGCTCGGTACGAGTGATCAGGGCAAAACCGTTGATTGCTTTCATGGCACCCTGCTGCAGCTCCATCTTATGAGTATGAACTTTCCCTCGGCTGGCAGTTACAAGATCTCCCGTGGCATAGTCCATGTCATTCTCGAAGCGCGAAATTGTCCTAAGAAGCAGGGATCTGAACATGTCCTTTCGCAAAAGCAGGCCCTTTTCCCTGTAGAGATACTCCTTAGACGACCGCTCGAGCATCCTCGACCTCAGCGTCAATTCCGCACTACTTTTCTGAACAGTTGCCCTCGACAAAGTCGCTACGCGATCGAGTGAGAACCTCAGATTCTCGATGAAGGCACTATTCCAATCGACCACCGCCCTGCCAACGTCTAAGGGGACATCCAAGGTAGCGTTTGCAACCTCAGTAACCAACGGTCGGTCGGTAGAGTGGCCTATCCCGCACCAAAGCGGAATCCTTGAGCCAACAACTGCACGAACTACTTGCTCATTGTCGAACAGCGCTAGTTCCGATGAAGACCCGCCACCTCTGAGGAGAACAATGAGATCGAAGTCACCTCGAGCCGCCACCGAGATACCTTTAGCCAGCGAGGTCGCCGACGAATCACCGGTGGTTCGTACGTCAAAAAGCTGAATCTTAAATCGGAAGCCGCTGTTGGTCAGCTGCCGTAGGAAGTCCTCTTTAACTACCCCCGCCCAGGACGTCACCACGGCAATATTTTCTATTACTGAAGGCGGCCTCAATAAGCGATTGTTTGAGAAAACCCCTTCCGTGACGAGCTTAGCCCTCAGTTTTTCTCGCTCCAAGAACTTCTTCTCGACCAGTGAATCGACATCGAGTGCCTCGACGATGAAACTCAAGGTTCCACGCTTTTGATAAAAGTCCGGCCGACCAAATAGTCGTACTTCAAGCTCGGTGGTCAACTGCGATAGGCCTTTGGCTGCCATCTCTCTAGCAATCCTCGTGTAGCTACCAGAAAAAATGGCGACATTTAGCTGTGCTACAATTTCGCCCCGTCCCTGGGACCTTTCTACGAGCTCTATATATCGGTGGCCCCCGACCACGGAGATTCTCTGGATAGTGCCCCGGACCCAAACTTGGCCAATCCCGGCCTCCAATGTACCCTTAACTAGCCTGGAGAATCCACCCACACTATAAGTCTGACCGTCTAGTGCATTCGACAAGCTCGACTCCCTATTCACGCTGGCCCCAGTGAATTAACCTTACATACCTTGGGAAGAAGTCACCGACCACAATTCGAGGAGCATTTGGTCCGATTGTCCATGGTGCAATGAACTTTTCCAATTAGCAAATCCAATTATTCACATTTCCCAGGTATCACACATCTTTCCTCAGCTATACATAGTGGTAGGGACAGAAGCTATCCCGCTTCTGGTGGAGGCCCGACTGTAATTTCTGAAAGGAGTGAACGTGTTTGACGCTTCGGCCCGAGACTACCTACTGTTAGCGCTTGGATCGACCTTTCTTGCATTTGCCACTTCCCTTATCCCTTTGATTGAGCTTAAATCTACATTCGCCTCCAAAATTCAGCCGCACAAATTCTTTGCGATTTTTACTATCGCCAGCTATATCCTGGGGGCGTCCGCCACCTTCGTATTTCTAAAGGCACAGACATCTGCCAATATGTCGCTGGCACGAGAGTCCCTGCTGATATCGCTTGTAGCGCTTGCCGCCCTGCCAGTTGCCGACCGAATCGTAAGGTTGTTCTCGCCTTCGGACGGACCCGGCAGGAGCAGGTCAATCTGGGTAGTCAACCTCATCGGCGGAATATCCTCTGCATTCCTGGCACTTTTCGCCATCGCTACAGTTCAGATGGTGACCGGTTCCATTCTTTTAGTCGGACTACTGACGGTTCCGCTAATAGTTTCGGTGGGGTCAGCGGTGGCCCACTTATCCCAAATTTTTGCATTGAAAACTCCGTGGATAAGAATGGGGATCTTCTTGGCGTCACTAGGTTTGCTGGGAGCTAGCAGCTCGGCAATTTCATCGAGTACCTCCTTTGCCCTAGGTGGAAGTCAACCTCAAGCACTCGCTAAGGTGAGTTCGTCGCACCTCCCGGCGACCAATAGCCAAGTAAGCAGTATCTCTGCTTCGCAGGCGGCTGGACTTTCTTCCTACTACTTATCATTCAAAGGCATAGAGACCGTCTCAAAACCTAACTTTCACCAAGTAGTCAAGGTTGGCTTCTTTGGATCTCTCGACAACGGAAGGGGCGGGAGGATACACATACTCGCTTGGGGAGTTCCACAGCCCGACGGATCCTTAGCCCTCGATGGCTCCAACACTTTGGCACAGATAAGACAGATAAAACTGAATGGAATGGGACCTGTCAAGCTGTTTACGGCTCGAGCGGTCAGAGGAACACTCCTATTCCCGGGAAACAGGTATTACGACTACCTACTCAGCTACACACCAACTGGAGAGACCACCGTAAAGGGTCAGTTTGTGCTCTATCCAAGACATGGTGGGCCACAGAGTAGCTCGCTGGTGTAAATATCCGACAGGTGTCCCTCGCCGACCGGATCGCCACTTGCCACCAGCTTCGACGTAACACCACTTCGTCGGCGGCGAGGGAAAATGAAATTTCGCATCCGTCTGGAGAATAATCACGCAGCGAGAGCCCAATTCTCCCCGTCGAGCAAAGAAAGATTCCGGCACATGCAACGGCTTGGAGGAATCAAGAAATCAGTTGTGCGCCCCCGGTAGGAATCGAACCTACGACCAATTGCTTAGAAGGCAACTGCTCTATCCGCTGAGCTACAGGGGCCAACGATACAGACTAGTTAGTTTTTGCCTCACTTGAGACAGAGCACTACATCTTCTCGTCAGCGAAATAGGAGAGAACAATAAGGTCCTGGAATGCACCGCTGCGATCTATTACCTGATTCCTAAATAGCGCCTCTGGAACAAATCCCATAGATTCAAAGACCCGCTTCACTGGCGTTTGTGGCGCTAGGACCTCCACGAAGACCTTTTTCAGGCCCTTCTTTACTCCGGCGTCAACGGCCGCCTTTGCTAGAGTTCCACCGAGACCTTTGCCCCTCTGATCTGGAGCCACAACAAGGCGAAGCTCGCCCACATGACTCTCCCAGCCGCCCATTGCCAAAGTGGCGGCGTAACCCACGATGTCATTGCCTTTGGTCGTTGCAACTAGGCGATGGTTGACCTCATCTGTAGTCCAAGATGAGATCAGATGAGAATCCAATACATCCTCTTTGAAAAAGTTCCGGTCAGCTTCGGCGATTCCTTGGAAGAAGCGGGCTAGCTGCGGCGCGTCAGTCCCTTCAATCTTGCGAATCTCAAACCAACTCTGTTCGTTCATCGGTCCCCCATCCATTTCCAAGGCCCTAAAAAAGCAGCTCGCTTCTTTCCTCGATCCAATCCGCAATCTTTGGCATGGTCACTCTGCTCGCTTGTCTGCCAACAATCAGGCCAGCGTGACCCGCCGGAAGTCTCAACTCAACGGCATCCTTCGAACCCACAAGTGCGACAACGGGAGCTGCTGCATCGATTGGCACTATATGATCCTTTTCCGCCACCACGTTGAGTACCGAGCACTTAATCGAAAACAGGGGAACAACCTCTCCTCCGAGTTCGCAGGAACCAGCCGCCAAGCAATTCTTCCTGATGAACAGGTCGACCATCTGAAGGAACACCCCTCCAGGAAAAGGTATATGTTCTCCAGTCCACCTAGTCATGGCCAAGTAGCCGTCCATAAACTCATCGTCCCATAGATTTTCAATCAAGTTGGCGCGATTTACCATATCTCCGGTCGGTTTTAACAGGCGGAAGGAATTGGCTATATCATCTGCAGGAACGTTTCCGTCCCACCCAAGTAACTTCTGCGGTTCGATCCTCTCGTCCTTCAACAGGTCCACTAGGGGACCCATGGCCGAAAAGTCAATCGGGCTAGCCATAGTCACCAGATTCCTAACTGGGGAATCTGGGTGCGAAGCTACATGAAGAAGGGCTAAATCACCCCCTAAGCAGTACCCATAGAGCGTGACGTCCTTCGCCCCAGAGACCTTGATAACGTTTTCCACGACTTTGGCCAGGTAATCATGGGTATAGGTCTCCAAAGAATTGCTCGCTTCGAAGCCATCGGGAACTCCCCAATCGACTAGGAAAACATCGAATCCCCTGCCCTTTAGGTACTCGACCAGGCTCTTGTTCGGTCGGAGATCCAATACATAGCTTCGGCTGATCAGACTCATGACCAACACAATCGGGGTCGAATAGAGCCGATTATCGCTTTTATACCTAAACAGTTGTACCTTGTCGTAACTCCAGACGGACTCTTTTGGAGTTACACCAACCTCAATCTTTTCAGCACCGACGAAGTATTTGAACCCATTTCGAACCCTCGTAACGCTTCTATTCAGTTCCGCAAACAGATCCTCTACGGTGTCGGGGAGTCCGAATTCGCTCAATTGGCTATTCCGCCTGATTTTCTTTCAAGTCTTCAATCACCTTGGAGAGTTCGCGAATTCGCCGTTCGAGGCTAGATACCTGCTCAGACAGCTTCTTCAAATCCGTAACTGCAGGAAAGTTCCACATATGCAACAGATTCTGCGTTGTCTCTTCAAACCGCTTGTTGGCTTCATAGCGAAGCTTCGTGAGCACAGATATCAAATCTGCGAACTCAGACATCCCCACCATAGACTCAAGTTTTGGAGCAACACCCTTTTCAACAAGGTCGAAAACGTTTCGCCACAAGGGCTTGGGAGAACTCATAGCTCTACAGTACCCTCCAAATAGCTAGGCAGCTGAACTTCTCCGCACAATAGAGCTATCTTCGAGATGTTTTCGACGGGACAACTGTCCGTCCAGCAAATAAACGGATCAAATTCCACCTATCGTCCCCTGACGTGATCAAGGCGACTTATTCAGCGACTAGATTACTCTGACTGGCTCGTGGTGGCCGTAGCTCAGTTGGTTAGAGCGCCAGGTTGTGGCCCTGGAGGTCGGGGGTTCGAGTCCCCTCGGTCACCCCACCAGTCAATCAATCACCTACAAGTTTCAAAGTGCACATTTACTTGCTGGAACTTGACCGACAGTGCGCCTCAAGACGGTAATCTCTACGAGGCGGGCGATTTGGCGCCTCTAGCTCAATGGCAGAGCAACGGACTCTTAATCCGCAGGTTCTGGGTTCGAGTCCCAGGGGGCGCACCAGGTAGTTAGTGGTTTTTGGGACACGACCCAAATGTCTGGATGGTCGATACGGTCCACATGAGCTGCTGGATG
>JAKBHQ010000051.1 GCA_021836665.1 Thermoplasmata archaeon | reverse complement strand
CAGGCACCTGAGTAAGAATATGGGGAATGAGGTAGACGAGGATCCTAGCCCTATGGACCCGGTCGAGCTCGGGTTCCAAGACTTCCAATATGGATATCGGCGATTAGCCGAAGTTGGCTTCCCGCTGGAACGCACCGCCGAGGAGGCTTGGCCGCACTTCAAAGGGTGGAGGGTCAACTACGAGAAGTCTGCCTATTGGCTAGCTGAGGTGTTGGACGTCGTCCCGGCGGAATGGGCCGGTGGGCGCCGTGGAGGTGACGCTCCCATCGGGTTCGTCTTTTTGAAGGATCGTACACCTGAAGATCCAAATGCCGAGCAAGGCGTTCCTTTTACTCCGATACCAAAGGATCTCGAGTAGTGGTCGGTTGATGATGATTCAGCCGCAAAGGGCAAGTTTCTGCGTCGAAGTGATTGCGGGCTAGGCCTCACCGCTCTTTGTTGACATGTGACTGGCATATTTGACATGGTCCATTGAGCTCGATTTAATTGTGTTTAATGTCGACGGATGTTTGCTTCTTATTAGCGTTTAACGATCGTTGAATAAAGATATTGGATAGCTTGTGCACTATCTAGCAAATTGGCACAGTTCAATTGGAGATATTATCAACGATTGATGATTTGTTGGGTGGCGAATCTTCTCTATAGTCAGCCAATGAATTGAAAAGTCGAAGTCGACCGTTATCCCAGGCCGCTCCCACTGAAGCGGCTTGATGTTCAGCTACCCCTTGCAGGTCACATTGTTGGTTCGAACCACTTAGGCGACATTCTGTCCGGGCAACGCATTTAGCTCGATTATTTGATAGCTGACCCGTGGTTTGCACATGGCAAGGGTTGAATGGATTGTTTCAGTCTTTGGTGCCATTATTTACCTTGTGTGAGTAATTCTGAGCTTCAATTAACTTTCTAAGAATTGTTTTAGATTTTTGATGGTTTGTGGTAGGGTTGGTCGTTACTTTGGGCGGGCGAAGTCGAGAAGATTTGTTGATGCGTGCCTAGTTAGTCAATCGGTGAGCTGATATTTGGTGACATCAGACGACGGACGCAAGGTCTCCGGGGTAGATGGTCGTACCCAAATTGGAGATCAGAGCATTGAGGTGAACTACGCCGATGGCGCGGCTGCTTCGTCGTTTAAGTTTATCCACAGTGACAGAAGTTCATTTTTGCTTCTCGCCCTTACGGTGGTCGTTGGAATAGTTTGGGGGGCCGATGCGATTCTCGCAACAAAAAGCTCTCCGGCGATTTCCGTAGTCATCTATCTGACCTTTGGTTCGGCCCTCGGAATCGCGTTTGCCATTCCACTCACCAAGCTGCGCCGTCCGATTCAGACGCTGCTGGGCGAAATAGTCCTTGGAGGTTTCGGAACTTTAGGTTACTTTGTTACCGGGGCGAACCACTATGTCGCACCGATATTGGTTGGCCTGTTTGTTCTAGCCGGTGTCCTCGAAGGACCGGGATTCGCCGGATACCTCTTCCCCTTCGCCCTTATGGCCTCTATCTTCCCGATTATTGTCCATGGCGTGAGTTTTGGTGAAGCCCTACCCGGTCTGATAGCGGTGGTCGTTGGGCCTGCTATCGCAGAGGTGGTCGCATCGAGTAGGAGTGATCGTCGGGCAACCAACGACATTGCCGGTTACGTGCACCCCTTAGCCGCAGTTGCCCTAGACGACTCCTTTGAGTCACTAGACGGGGCGATCTCGAGGATTCGGGAGATAGTCAAGGCCGATGCGGCGGCGGTGGTGCTGTGGGACTCCGAGGAGGGGAGAAGGGGCGAGTTCTATCGATCCGTTCCGCAGAATGCCACGCTATCTGGAGGTTCATTGATCTTGGCGGACAGGTCGTTGGTTCGCTTCGCCGGGAGGGCGGAAAAAGGGGTGGAGTGTGATGTTGAGATTGAAGCGATTCCAGGGACTAAGCCATTTTTCTATACGACGTCGGACCTGCCAACCTCATTCATCGAACCCGACTTCGAGGATTTCTGGTCTAAGCGAGCCGACGTAGGCGATGTTCTCAACGAATCCTTGCCCCTTGGCTACCTAGTGTCGGTGCCATTGCTATGCTCGCAGGAGCTCCAAGGCGTGCTCGTCTTAGAGGTGTTATCGGACGACAAGCCGGATCTGTCCCAGTTTCCATCGGAACTCTTTAGTGCTGCGGCTTCATTGGCGATTATCATCCATACGAGGCTGAAGACGGACCGGCTGCTGGCGGAAGCCTCCACTGACCACCTGTCCGGCCTGGCGAATCGCCGACACTTCCTTACCCAAATGCAATATATCGACCCCGCTGATAGCGTTGCATTTGTCGATCTCGATGGATTTAAGATGCTCAACGACACTCTCGGTCATCACGAAGGTGATACGGAGATATCCAGATTCGCCGTTTTGCTGACGTCGAGTCTGAGATCCGGGGATCTCGCAAGCCGTTACGGTGGAGACGAGTTTGCGGTGATCTTTAAAGAGGCCGATGAAGTCCAGGTTTGTGTTATTCTCGACCGCATTAAAAGGACCTGGGCAAGTGTCGGCCGAACTACATTCTCCGCTGGTGTTGCCCAGGCGGACGGATTCGGGAAGCCTATGGATGTGCTGAGGCGTGCCGACCTAGCCCTCTATGCAGCAAAGCGCCGGGGTCGTAACCGGGCGGTTGCATCTTCGGCGTTGACACACGCCGAAAAGAAGGGATCAACGGACCCCAAGAACAAGGGAGTAGAGTACCTGGGGGATGACTTAGCCGACAACGCATAGGCCGTCGACAAGGTGTATTTCGCCGACGACCCAGATGATGCGGGTTAGATTTCGAAGGAATCTTCGAGGTAGTGTCTTCCGATTTCGCACCGGTCAAGGTGACGGCAGAATCTGCAGTTTGACCCGGGTGAGGCCAGCTCGCTGAATTGGGTCTGTGCCAGGTTTGCTTTGATCAGTTTGGCTCGGTCGTCAATGGCTAGAGTCAACTCGTCGATCCATTTTTTGACCTGTCCGGTTAGGTAGAGTCGAAGGGAGATGTCGCCAGCCGCTGGATCGACTCGCAATAGGCCGGCCGGGGCTACCTCGTCCAAAAGGAGACAATAGATTGCATCGAAGTACTCTAGGTCTTGCCTCGACCCTTCAAATGCCAAGATCACCGGGCGGTTGTCGGTTTCTCGGTTTGTGGCCACTATCGATATGTCGACTCGAGAAGAGAGGATGAGCCTCCTCTGAGCGCCGTCTCCAAGGTCTAGCTCGATTGGAATATCACTCTTACGATTGGAGCTGGCAAAGCGGTATCCCATCTCAAAGAGGTCTGAAAAGGGAATTAGCTCAGCGATTCGGTTGAGTTGGGAGAGAAAGGCACTCCTGTAGGCGATGAATCGGGGATCCGATCCGTTTCTTTTGGACCTGAGTCGGGCCAACTCCTTCCCGAGGGAGCTTTGGGAATCTATCGCTTCGTCGATCGACTTATCTACGGCGAGCTCGATTTTAAAGTCGCAATTTGCGAGGTTGGCTATCGATGAGAGGGTTATCTGTCTCTGTGCTAGCGCGGGTTTCCAAGCGAACCTCTCTTCGGACTTTGTCGCAGCGGCCAAACAGGGTCTGGAATTGAATAGGTCATTTCTTTCCAACTTTAAGTTTGAGGGCAGCGTCGTGACTAAGTGGGGATACTCCGCGATGAGCTGCTCTGCCACGAGGTCCGCAACGACTTGTCTTCTCTGCGACCTTGATGATCCGGTACTTTTGCCCGTCGCCGAGGCATTCGCCTCACGGAGCTTTTCGATAAATTCAATCTGACGAGGATTAGTCATCGACGCTTCCCTTATCCTCGGTCGGTGCTTGTATCTCATTGTCGTTGGGAATCGGCGCTTCGATGGGCATCCATCCCAATCGGTCGTCGTCGGTTACCTCTTCGCAGGTAGAGTTTACGGGACAGAATTGGCATAGCTCGACCGACCTCGTTGGTGTGGAATTTTTCGCTTGCGCGATCTCTATCATTTTGGCAATCGCAGCTAGCGTCCTTTTCGCCTCGTCGTCGAGTAACTTCAGACTCGTGGTTATAAGGTCAAGCCGATCAAGGGCCAAGTAGTAGTTGCCTATCAGGGTTGGGGGCCGACGAGATCTAAGGGTTTCCATGAGTGCGTAGAGGTGGGCATCTTCGACGTCGAAGTCCTTTGGGGTACCGCTTTTTACGTCGATAACTATTACCGCTTGGTGGTTGGGGTCGAGGTCACTGAGGACTAGGTCCGGTCTACCGATCAGCTGGAGTCTTCCATTGCCGAAACTGATGGCAATTCGGTCCTGTAGGCGCAGAGCGAATCGCTCGCTCGTCGCTTTAGTGTCCCAAAAGGCTGCCAATTTGAGGTAGCCTTCCTCAACCTTAGCCCTAACTTGGTCATTTACTTCGGGGTCGATTTCAAGCACGTCACCCAGTGCTGAGATGAAGGAGAGTGCATCCTCGCTCGGGTCTTCAATCTTGCCGCCTGCAGCGTGGATGCTGAAGCAGGCGTCGAGGAGGGATCCGATGACCATTGCCGGGGTGGGCTTGTCCTTGGATCGTTGGCTTTCGACTAAGTTTCGCTCGCACCTGAGGACGCGCCTTATTTTGTCCTTTGTTACACGCAATTCCCGCTGTTCATAGCGGTTTTGAAGCAGCTCGAACACCCCTTTGGTGAAGCGGTTTATGAGTTCAGTCACCTCAGTTGGATTAATCTCCGGCGTTCGCAACGCTAACGCTTGATCGAGCGAGAGTCGATTGGCATCGATGGTGATCTGCCTATCTGCATTCATCGGTGGCCCACTTGAGCCGAGGGTAGGGGATCGGTCTTTGCGTACATAACCTCAAGTTAGTGGCACGCGGTGCCACCGTAGCTATCGCAATGCTTATCAGGTGTGATATTCCAGGGCGTTCGTAGGCCTCTCACGGTGCGATCCGCCACGGATTAGCTAATCAAGTGGTAGCTGGCGGCATGGGCCCAATACAGTGGCGCCCAGTGCTCCAGGTAGGGAGCGCTCGCTGACCAGCAGCCTTGTGCTTCTCGGTGCAGAGAATCCATTGTGGAACCCCAGATCACTGCATATTTTGGTGTCCCGTTAGATGCATTGCACTTTCCACAGAGACCAACCTCTTGCTAATTTGACCAACCAGAGCGCAATCCCTTCGATCGATGCGACTCTCGAAGTCCGTTAGCGGCTGGACTGAATCCCTCTTTAGGCCCTCTGCACGAGCAGGGCGTCACTCTTACCAAAGAGCGACAGTGGTGATCCCTGTTCTATCAGGGTCGCTTCGCCAGTGGTCAGTTCTACGATTACTCGCTTGCCCCCCTGATTGATGAGGTTCAGCTTTACCGAAGCCCCTAGGAAACTCTTCGATACCAACCTCCACTGTCCAGAGTCGGAAATCATTATCCCTAAGGCTTCGGGCCTGATCAGAACTACTACGTTGGTGCCTGGTTGGAATTGGGTGTTTTTGGAGTCGTAGCTGATCGGACCTATCGACTCCACGTCGACCTTTTCCGGGCTCACCACCACTCCTGCCAGTCGGTTGACCTTTCCGACGAACTCGGCCACAAACTCAGTCGTAGGCTGGGAATAGACACTTAGCGGGGTATCTATCTGTTCGATTTCCCCCGCTCTCATTACCGCAATTCGGTCAGCGAGTGCGAGGGCTTCTTCTTGGTCATGGGTGACAAAGAAGGTGGTTATCCCGAGTTCAAGCTGGATGCGCCTGATCTCATCGCGCAACTGGGCCCGGACCTTTGCGTCGAGTGCTGAAAGTGGCTCGTCTAGCAGCAGGACTTCGGGCTTGATAGCAAGCGCCCTAGCTAGCGCAACTCGTTGTTGCTGACCGCCAGAGAGTTGATGTGGGTATCGGTCTGCCTGTGAGGATAAGCCGACGAGTTCCAAGAGCTCTCCGGAACGCTTTGACCTCTCTGATGACGATACCTTGCGAACTTTTAGCCCAAATTCTACATTTGC
>JAKBHQ010000448.1 GCA_021836665.1 Thermoplasmata archaeon | reverse complement strand
ATCGTCACCCTGCTCGCGACTTATGAAACCAAAGCCCTTCTCAGTATTGAAGAACTTGACAATGCCTGTAGCCAACTAAATATTCTCTTCTTCTTAAGGAGCTCACCCATACGGCTCGCTCGTCTACCCTCAACCCGAACCCGACCAGTTCCCACCCACAAGAGTGAGTCCAATCAAATTCAAGGCCTCAAGCAACTATAGCCTATGCTTTTCAGCGGAATAAAGTGCGTAAATTAACCTCCATTAGCCGAATTCCTTTCGCTTGGATCAATTTATGAGGATCCAGAAGCGCCAAAAAGCTCTAAAAGTAGGATTTTTTGTGCATAATTGCAGCTAAAGCCTTTACGCGCTTTAGGGAAATCAAGCCAAGGTCAAGGTCTCGGAACCAAATTAAATCTATCAATTGCTCCAGGAAACCCAAGTGCAGCCAGAAACAAAAGTCGTGATCGCAATGTATTGTTAATGCCTCACTATGTGACTGACTCACGAGTAGGCTATTAGCCACGGAACCCAGAAGGGTGCCATAAATGGGTGATTTGGGGATGGAAGATGAGTACAGATCGAGGGGAAACGGGAGCCAAAAACGAGCTCTCAAATGACCAAGTAGCAGATCAATGTTCCCATCTTGCTGATTCGCTGCTATTTTTAGCGAAAATGATACGCAAATCGATCTCAGAAAAACTCTCTGAGGTCGGTGTGACTTATGGACAAGCAAGGATGCTGCGAGCGGTTAGTGAATGCGAGTCGCCTCCCCGCATGACTGAAGTTGCATCACTTCTCGAAGTTGTTCCGCGTTCAGCCACATCGATGGTTGATGCCCTCGAAGAGGCCGGACTTATCTCGAGGATTCCAGATAGAGCCGATCGGCGGTCTACTTTTGTAGAACTTACCCAATCCGGCCAAGAGCTCTTAGTTCATTTAGACGCAGCACGATATAGCTCCTCGGTCAGCCTCTTTGAGCCGATGGGAGAATCCCGAAGAATAGCACTAATGGAACTCCTAGACGAGGCTAAAACGCACAGCTGGAACGGTCCTAACGGTTCAGGATTGCTGTCCCAAAAAGAAGGCAATAAATGAATGCAATGAGGGGTGGCGGCGGCGGAATGGCCGCCAACTGGGGCCTGATGAGATCCTTTCGTCGAGATCATTCAGTTACTTCGCAAAAGCTGCCAAAGGGACTGGTAAAAAGGATCGTTCAATTTGCTCGTCCGTATCGTTGGAGACTCGCTGTTTTCCTGACCCTAATCATCATCGACGCATTTATCACGGCCTCCACGCCACTGATTTATCGGGCAATAATTGATAACGGAATCATAAAGAAAAATGTGAGGTTGGTCGTCTTCCTGGCGCTCATAGTCGGAGTACTAGCGCTTTTCGACGTCGTAATTTCCCTCTGGCAACGCTGGATCTCAGCGCGAGTGGGAGAAGGTCTCATCTATGACATGCGCACAAAGGTATTCGCTCATTTTCAAGATATGCCGATCGCTTTTTTCCAGCGAACCCAAACCGGAGCCTTGGTTAGTCGACTGAATAATGATGTTCTCGACGCTCAGCAGGCGTTCACGGATACTTTCTCCTCGGTGGTGTCCAACATCATAAGCGTCGTAATCATGCTGATTGCGATGCTCCTTCTCTCCTGGGAGATAACGCTCGTCGCTCTGATCCTCCTCCCCATTTTTGTCATTCCTGCGAGATGGGTGGGCAGGCGTTTACAGGGCATAACTCGCGAGAGCTACAATCTCAACGCCAAAATGATCAACACGATGACCGAACGGTTCAATGTCTCTGGAGCCATGTTGGTAAAGCTCTTCGGACGGTCAGAAGATGAGGTAGCCGCATTTGAGCAGAAAGCGGGCAGGGTCAGGGATATCGGGGTAACCCAAGCGATGTATACGCGAATATTTATGGCTTCCCTAATGCTCGTTGCATCGATTGCCACCGCCATAGTTTACGGATGGGGAGGTACCTTGGCCGCTGAGGGTCTGTTGAAAATAGGAACAGTGGTCGCCCTCACTCAATACCTCACGCGACTCTATGGGCCGCTAACTGCCCTTTCAAACGTTCAAGTCGACATCATGACCGCCCTTGTATCGTTCGATCGAATATTTGAAGTGCTCGACCTGGAACCGATGGTTAAAGACGCACCCGGGGCGCAAGACATACCACGCGGTCAAGCGACGGTCGAATTTGACCATGTGCAATTTAGCTACCCTAAACCGGAAGAAGTGTCGCTCGCATCTCTAGAATCAGTTGCCGTCCTCGATCAGACACCAAGTGCTCAAGTGCTCTTCGACATAAGCTTCGTAGCAGAACCTGGGCAGCTTGTCGCTCTGGTCGGTCACTCCGGTGCAGGAAAGACCACTATAAGTCATCTGGTATCAAGGCTTTACGACGTAACCCAAGGGTCGGTCAAGATTACCGGAGTAGATGTCAAAAAAGCGACACAGAGGTCGCTACATAGATCCGTGGGTGTCGTTACGCAGGATGTCCATCTCTTCCATGAGACGATACGATCAAATCTGCTCTTCGCAAGACCTGACGCAACGGAGGAAACACTTCTCGATGCCCTTCGAGCCGCCCAGATTATGCCTTTGATAGAGTCTCTGCCTGACGGACTTGATACTGAAGTAGGGGAGCGGGGATATCGACTCTCAGGCGGCGAGAAACAGAGGATCGCCTTAGCTCGTCTATTGCTAAAGGCGCCGGACGTGGTAGTTCTGGACGAAGCCACCGCTCATTTGGACTCCGAATCGGAGGCAGCTGTCCAATTGGCGCTGAAGGCGGCCTTGGTGGGAAGAACCTCAATAGTGATCGCCCACAGACTTTCAACTATCAGAGAGGCTGACCAGATTTTGGTAATTTCAGAAGGGCGGATCGTCGAGAGGGGAAAGCACGACGAGCTCCTTGAACTCGATGGAGCTTATGCCGACCTCTATCGCACTCAGTTCCAAAATCAAGGAAGCGACGAGGTTTCAGAATCAGAGCAAGGGCAGATTGCCTAGCGGTGTCGCAAAAGATAGCCCACACCGAATTCAAACCAGCCACTCCGCAGACTTAGTACTACTGCGGTCCTAGTACAGATTCCGACGAGGTCAAGCCGTCAGCGACAAGTGCTCCACCTTCTGGGCTCGAACTCGGATCCGCTTGTTCACACTCCTCTACGTCGGATCCATGGAAATAGTAGATGTGATTGCGATTCGCAGTAGCTCTGACAAAGACGACCCCCAAAACTATCGCAATTGCAATCACGTAATCTATTTGCGACCCAATCGCCTTTGGGCCATAGAAAACAAAGCCAAGCATGAATGCGAAAAACATGACGGAGGCAAGTCCAGAAAGCCACGTTAGTAACCGATGGTGGTGAGGGGAAGGACCACTATCGCTATCCGCCTTGTGGAACCTTCTGAGAAAAACAGTTGCCGTCACGGAATCTAGGAAAAATTCCAGGACTAAAAAGAAACCCGCCGCCGACAGTATCACGCCAAAAAAGGAGTTCAAGGAGGAAAAAAGCGTCTGCAGCATAGTGACGGTAAAGGCCGCACCTACCGTAACTAGGGTAGCAACACTAGGAGAAGAGCGCTTATTCGTTTTGGCAAAGCTCGCCGGTACCAGGCCTTCCCGCCCCATCGCATAAAAAGCCCTAATCAGGATAAATGACGTCAGCCAAAGTCCCCCGGCCGTCGAGGCGAGGACGGGAATCAAGATTAGCCACGGTGCTCCAGGAACAAGTCGGCTGCCCCAAACCGCCATCGGATTGATCGATCCCGCCAGTAGGTGAAGGGGAGTTTCTGCAAACATCAATGGATAGATAAGCGCATAAAAGCCGAGCGCCATGAAAGCTCCGATGATCCCGCCAATACCTGGATCGGACTTAGGACGATGGGCCTCTTCAGAAGCATAACTATCTATTTCCCATCCATCGAGTATCGTTGCGGCCACAACCGCAGTCACTATCATTCCGCCAATCGGTGGCTTGCCAAAATGTACTGGCACTGAAATGGCGTGCCATCGAAGAATAGCGATCGCAACTATAGCTACTACTGAAATGAGTTCGACTGCCAAAAAGACCTGTGTCAACTTGGCCGTCGGACGAGCTCCACGCAAAAGGGGCACAAGGGCAAAGAGTGACCAGAACAGCGACATACCCAGTTCAGCAAGGACGCTCGCCTTGTATCCAGGGAATAAAAGATTGAGGCTGTAGGTAGATGCTGGGATGATGATGGGCGGAATGGACGTAAAGTAGGCGAGAATCATAACCCACGCCTGGAAGCGAGAGGCATTACCTCCAAGAATTCGTGCTGACCAGTGGTATGAAGCGCCGGCATGAGGGAAGTGTCTATTTAGAAGCCGGAATACAAAGGCGCCGATTATGAATGGGATAGCAATTAATCCTATTGCCGGCAATGTCCACAGGCCGGCGTTTGCAGCCATAACGCCACCGGTAGCGGCGATCGAAAAGAGGGGACCAACGCTTGAGACCGAAAGAGCAACGAGGTCACCCACGTGAAGCGACTGTTTGAGGCCTTGAGAATCATCCACAAGAGACGCCCTTTGGCTGACCTTCTTACTCAACCGCCCCGACAACAACACTCCCTGGAATCGACACTCACAAAATGCGAACTGTTTGCAATAACAACCAACCTAGTCCAAAATGCATTCCAATAGCCAGAGCTTCGATTCGAAAACTAGCCAACCGCGTGTTATTTGCAGGTGAGTTTTTTCATCCCGCCCCAAGTTGCAAGGAGCAAACACCAGATCTCCTAAATGGAAACTGTCGAATGCTACACAAATTTTTGATAGGGTAGACATTAATCGAATAGAAAACTTGTCTCGTCGCTGGAGAATGTTGCTTTGACACCAATTCATATGAAAGACCAGCTAGTAGCTGGAACGATTGAAATCAAAGGGAGTGGAGGGGACTCGATAGAGGCCTACTACGCATCACCGACCGGGGATGGACCGTACTCGTCGGTAATCGTAATTCACCACATGCCCGGTTTCGATGATGCCACAAAGGAGATAACCCGTAACTTCGCCTACCACGGCTATCGCTCTATATGCCCGAATCTTTACTCTCGAGAAGCGCCCGGCGCAGCACCAGACGACGCTGCGGCAACGGCAAGAGCATTGGGGGGAGTTCCGGACGAGCGCTTCATTGGAGACGTCTCCGGAGCGGTCGATTTCTTGCGCTCCTTAGATGACAGCACAAAAAAAGTGGCTGTCATCGGCTACTGCTCGGGTGGCAGACAATCGTTTTTAGCCGCTTGCAGCCTTCCGCTGGACGCAGCGATCGACTGCTACGGTGCATATGTCGTTGCAACTCCCCCAGAGGGCGCACCGCTCAAAGTCGGACCGATCCTAGACAAGGCGAAGGATCTTTCCTGTCCGCTGTTAGGTCTCTTCGGCGAAGAAGACAAATTTCCTACCCCGGAAGAAGTTGCAGAGCTGGATCGAACGCTTAAAGATCTCGGCAAAGAGCACGAGTTTCATAGTTACCCAGGGGCGGGCCACGCATTCTTTGCGCCGAACAGGCCAAGTTACCGCGTAGAGGCCGCTAACGACGGCTGGCAGAAGATATGGGCGTTTCTTTCCAAGAATCTTTAAACCGAGGATCCAATGTGTACCTATTTAACTGAAAAGGTCTCGGTAGTCGGATCCGGCAAGGGAGCAAATGGATGGTTCAAGGTCACAGATTCAAGTGTCTATTTCGACCATCCAGTCCATGCACCATTCGGACATAGTCTGAACTTAGACTTCCTGAATCCGGAGCTAGGTCCCTCGTATCGCCTAGCTCTAGAGTTGAATCCGGCCACAGCAAGGGCCTTAGCTCACGCAATATTGGATGTCCTCGACAAGATACCGGCTGCAGAACAAGACCTAACACAAAGCATCACGAACGATAGCTGACCGATTTTGTGGCCGACGATACTGCGGCGGGTGCCGTCGAGGAGATCTGGCCTA
>JAKBHQ010000205.1 GCA_021836665.1 Thermoplasmata archaeon | reverse complement strand
TAGAAAGATGGGATCGGTCGGCGAAGCCCTCGCCGGCGCTGACCTATTCGTAGGGGTGTCTGGACCCGGGATAGTCCATCGTGAAGATATTCTCCGCATGGGGAGGAACCCGATCGTCTTTGGCCTCGCCAACCCTACGCCTGAGGTGATGCCCGAGGAGATCGAGGGAATCGCCGCCGTGATAGCGACCGGTCGTTCCGACTACCCAAATCAGATCAACAACGTACTGTGCTTCCCGGGTATTTTCAGGGGGGCCCTCGACGCTGGTGCAATGAGTATCACCGAGACTATGAAACTAGCGGCGGCTACTGCGATAGCAAATGCCGTTGGAGAGGACGAACTCTCCCCTAGCTACGTAGTTCCGAGCGTCTTCAACAAGTCAGTCGCTCAGATGGTAGCGCAGTCGGTAGCGGAGGCCGCACGTCTCGATGGGGTTATAAGACACGCACCAAATAACTAGTCGGCGACTTCTGATGTCGCCGCTAGGTACGCCACCTCTTTCGCTAGCTTTATGCGACCTTCAGCAATATCCACATAATCAGGATCAATCTCGACACCCACGTAATGTCTATTGGTCATCAAGCAGGCCAATGCGGTCTGCCCGGCACCCATAAATGGGTCGAGTACTACGTCTCCAACGTAGGTATTTAGTTCGATCAAGCGTCTTGGAAGCTCAATCGGGAAAGGTGCTGGATGTCCTACTCTCTTAGCCGACTCGGGAGGAAAGTACCAGGTGTCTAGGGTCAATGACCGGAACTCTTCTCCCGAAATCGAATCAAGGTAGGGGAGGCCGAGTTTTTGTCGTATTTTTTTGGGATGGACCCGAGAGAAACTCCCCTTAGAACCGACGATGATTCTTTCAGTGACGTCACGTAGCACCGGATTCGAGGCAGACTGATAGGAGCCCCAAGCGCAGCTTCCGTTGGCACCTTTCCCCTTGATCCACAAGATCTCCCCCCGCATGAGAAATCCCAACTCATCCTGGAGGATCGTGACCAGGTCAGCAGACAACGATCTGTAGGGCTTTCTCCCTAGGTTGGCAACGTTGACTGCGATTCTGCCGCCGGGTTCCAGAACACGATAACACTCAGCAAATACATCTTTGAGCATTTCTAAATACTCGAGATAGTTACCAGGAATATGGCCACCTTTGATCGACTCCTCATATTCCTTGCCCACGAAATATGGTGGTGAAGTGACCACTAAGGCGACGCAATTGTCCGGCAGGAAACTTAAGTCACGAGAATCCTGAACGAATAGT
Source organism: Thermoplasmata archaeon (assembly GCA_021836665.1). Next base: position 4,805 of record JAKBHQ010000205.1, on the reverse strand, counting down.
GCATCCTTTATCGGACTCTCGTTGATCTGGGTATCGTCCGAAAGTACTGGCGGCTGAAAGCGGCTGTAGAAGGCGGAGGAGTCGTGACCCTCCCTCTTTGAGACACCGAAGCTATAGGTGCTAGTGGAGCGGCTGGAAGCTCGGCCTTGGGGTTCCTTGTCGACTTGCAAACACTTCACCTTCCAAGGACGGCACACTGGCAGAATAACCCAACCTATGGCTAACCAGAAACCGGTCAACAATGATCTGCACTGCATTATGCTACGCCGCTAAAGTCGAGAAGTCACCAATTCGATGACCAACATCCTGGTCGATCACTCTCTATTTTATCAAATCGAACAGCGCTCTAGGATCATCCGATTTTCAGCACCGGCCCCAGAGACAGATGCCAAGGCACTACCAGCAAACTGCGATGCCCTGGTCGTCCTTCAGATCGGCATTTCTGAGTTCGTAGGCATTTTTAGGGATCTCCATGACATTAACCATAACTATGGCGGTTTGAGTTCTCTGAACGCTGAAAATCCTAGGCACACACTTAGTCGGGTGACCGCTGAGAGGCGGCCATAACTTATGAGTTTATTCGCGTGAGTCATGTCGTCGGAATAAAAAGAGAACTCGAAGGTCAGTTGTCTGCAGTTGGCCCATAACGAACGCCACCCAACCACTGGCGTGCCCGTGGAATGGGTCATCCATAACTTAGCTCACAGCACACGCAGACCTTGTCCATAGTCATTCATTCCTTCGGGATCGCACCGTGGCGTCGGAAACCTTTTATCCACTGAGTCGTTGTGCAACCTCCCACGAGCGTCCCATTGCTAGTCGGACGAGGATTACATCAAAGCAGTCCCTATCTGACTTTCTCTGCCCGTGATAGCCAAGTGAATGGACATCTTTTTTAAATGGCAAGAGAACTTCGATCGTAACCCAGATCATATTTGCTACGTCTGGGCCAAGTGCGCATCATGGTCTTACCCCCTGCGGTAATGGGTTTTTGTTCTACCCACGTTTCAACAGGAAAAGTCAATTACCGATGCAAGTTTATCTTAAGCGTGAGCTACTATACAGGACGCCAGATTGCTTGTCCGCTCGGCCTCTAACTGGAGCACTTTAATTTCTACATCGTTTTTGCTACGACCTTCTAACCTGGCGGTGAGCAATTGAGACATACCGCTCGAAGGAGCAATCACCAAAGCGTCGTTTTCATTTCAAAAATAGTTTTTGGACTTACCCTCTACTTCAGTGTTTCCGCCTGCTGGAGAACTTGCTCGCTTAATAATGCAATATGATCAGTATCCTCAACGTCAATTAGCTGAAAGTACACGGTGTCGACGCCTGCGTAATGTAGTTGCACTAATCGATCAAGAAGTTGTTCGGGAGAACCTATAAATCGTCCAGGCAAACTCTTAAGCCTGGAAGGTTCCCATCGTGCTCGTTCGGCTCGTCTGATCAGCTCAACCTCTGACTCCCCACAGCAGACGGTAATTTCCGCTGACCAACGGATCTCCGTTGGGTCCCTTCTAATAGTTTCACATTCACGCTTTACTCGATCGAACTGAGGACGAATGTCCTCCAATGCGCCGAAAGCCAGGTTATATTCGTCTGCAAACCGCGCAGCCAAACGCGGAGCGCGCGTCGGACTCCATCCACCAATGATTATGGGGACCCTCGGCTGACGTGGTTTAGGTAATGCAGGATTATCCAATAGCCGATAGTGATTCCCCAAATATGTAAAGCTCTCGCCAAATGGCGTGGACCACCATATATTTAGAATCTCAAGGAATTCTTCAAGTTGCTCGGAGCGTTCTCGGGTCCCGGGGAAAGGAATCCCCATTGCCGAATGTTCTCGCTCAAACCAGCCGCTGCCTAGACCTAACTCCAGACGACCGTCACTCATAGCATCGACTTGAGCTATAGTCACGGCCAGTGGGCCAGGATGACGGAAGGTGATCGGGGTTACTAAAGTACCAAGGCGCATTCGGATCGTTTCTCGAGCCAGCGCGGCCAGTGTAATCCATGCATCACTTCCTCCTTCCGGCCTCGGACCGGACCCATAGTTCATCAAATAGTGATCTGAGCGAAAAAACCATCGAACCCTCCGCTTTCCGCCGCACTTGCGAACTTCAAAATCTGGCTATGGTCCATTCCTAATTGAGGTTCAACAGAGATTCGAATACGCACTTCTATTCCCCTTTCCAATAACGGCCCGTGGTCGAGGCAAAGTCGGTACTACTGAGTGAGTATCTGGCCAAGAAACTGCCTTTAAAAATCCATACGGCGAGATCCAAGGCATAAAGAAACCCGATACTAAGAATTAATTCGCTCTGATCTGGTAGAAAGGCTTCTGCAAATCGTCCAATGCCGCCAACGAAAGGCCTGAAAGTCAGCCTATCTTCTCCCAGGCTCGAAGCCTTCCGAGGGGCCTTCGACTATCCGAAACTCGTCTTCAACGCCAGTATTCCACGAGTCTCTGCGCTTTCTCAGTGCCTTTTGCTCGATGATCCGTAGGTCAGCCCACTCCGGGCTCAGAAGAACACCAAACCTCAGATGGTCTCAAAACCCGCAAAACCAGCTCTTCGTACCAAAGTGGCATCATGGCACGAAGAACTGTGGTTACCAGAAGAGACCGCAAACCGGATCCCCGTTTACTTTTTAGCTACCAAGTGTGGAGCGTATTCACCCGGATGATCGGTGACCATACGTATTGCTCGGTCACGAACCTCGGGCAAGTACCTCTTTGCCATTGCCATAGATACTCCATCTCTCAAGACTAGGAGTCTCCACTATTCCCGGGCATATCAGTAGGCTGAAAATCCAGACACACGCCTAGTTGCGTGACCGGTGAGAGTCGGCCATAACGTATGCGTTTATTCGCGTGAGTCAAGGCGTCGGAATAAAAAGATAACTCGAAAGTAAGCTATCTGCAGTTGGCCCATAACGAACGTCACCCAACAACTGGCGTGCCCATGGCACAGGTCATCCATAACTTAGCTCACAAGGACAACAAAGATGAACTTACCCCCATTAACGGCAACACTCCCTGGTTGTCTATGAAATCACCAGGTTACGGGCGCGAGCCAGAGAAAGACCCCACTTCACGCATACTCAATTCCAACTTAATTGCTAATCTCTAACCCCTCACACCCAGTATTTGGTCGGAATCGAGCGTCGAACGAGAGAACTGTAAGGCTAATGGCGAAGGGCGGTTTCCTCCACGCTGATGAAACTCGAAGCAGGGTCATTCGGTGGATTCAAGCCAAGTTAAGTTATGGATAACCCCTAGCCATAGGCACGCCAGTTGTTGGGTGACGTTCGTTATGGGCCAACTGCAGATAGCTGACCTGTCGGGTCTCGTTTTGGTGGTACCGCGTATAGGACTAGGTCCCAACCCTCTTCGTTGTGAGGACGCAAGAGTAGACGATATTCCGACCACAAACTCTTAATCGCAAGCGGCACCTTCCACAAGTGATCCTGTCTATGGTAGGCAGCGATCGCTATAACTGGGTGTGACCGGCCTAGGATGTCAAGCCCACCTTGAATTAGCTCTAATTCTGCCCCTTCAATGTCGGCCTTGACAAAGGTAGGTTCCAGACCTTCCAACTCCATCTCAAGGTCATCAAGTCGAACACATTCCACAGGTATCCCTTGGCCATCGCCGAAAGAAGAGGAAGGTAGGCCGGTTACATCGAACCTGGCCGTCCCTGTAAAGTTCGTCACGGCATATGGAAAAACTTTTACTCGCTCGGCGAGATCGGGGCGTAAATCGGCGATATACTTCTCTAGCAGTCGACGATTGCTTGGGTCGGGTTCCAAAGCGTAATATCTAATGAACGATGATCCACGCGATTCAATCCACGATCTGAGCGTGTCTCCGTCATATGCCCCACAATCGAGCACGACATCGTCAGTCAGTTCCGAAACTACTTCGGCAACAAGGTACTGGGGGTCGGCAACGGGGTGGGACAGACACGATGGATCTCCCGTCAGGCGCCACTGCACTTGCGTAACATACTCTCTCCGAGAACGGTCATCGCTCAAAAAGCCGAAAACAGTCCTTACCTCAGAGGCGTGTTCAAGCAGCTTAGAAGGCAGCTCCATTGCGTAAAATGGCAGCAGTGTCTCCGCATATCGCCAGGAAAGCCACGACGCTGGAACAACGACGTCACACCCGAGGAGGTTGAGTTGATTAACAGAGTCAGCAAACCTATGCACACTTCCCGCGCCCCAAATAGTTACCACAAATGCGGCGGATACCCCAAATTGGCGCGCGGCGTCCTCAGGAGACAATACTTCGATTCCGTCGACCATTCGGCCCCACAAGTCTCGACGATTGTCTGAAAATGCCAAGGGCGTAACCCCAACGGAACGGAGACCCGCCAGGGTACGCCGTCCAAGACCGCCCGCCCCAAAAAGAACAATCCGGGCAGACCGATCGCCGACCATCTCTTCAAAAGTCTTCGATTCACGACGCCGAGCTTCCTCGACGGATTCCTCTAGCAACATATCAAGTTGCTTGACCGCTTCAAGCGTAGTGTCCAATGCATCCCGAGTCACGTCGGCTCCTCAATTGTATGGCTTGAACATTAAGTGATAAATGCTTCTGCAGAACTGGCCAAGTGTTTAACTTTGACAGTACTAGCAATAACGTACTAGCAATAACGTACTAGAAGCGTGCATCGACACATCGATCCGATGCATCTCCAAAGTTCCTATGGGTACTGTCAGTCACTTTGCCATTAACTTCGAACTGTACATTTGAGTTACTAAGCCGAGCGTAAGTTCCTGGACATTCTGGTGATATTGGTGTA
>JAKBHQ010000313.1 GCA_021836665.1 Thermoplasmata archaeon | reverse complement strand
TGCAGTAGTCGATCGACAAGTGCTGTGGCAAGATTCTTGTCCATTAGCTGATCAAAGCCAGAGGGGTGGAGATTTGATGATATAGCTATACTGCGTCGCTCATATTGGTTATCGACAAGTCGGTAAGGTCGTTCATACCGGTGTCGTAGTTGATGCCCACACCATGTCACGACATACTTTTTTGCCCCTATAGCCAGTGAGCGACCATACGAGTTTTCGACCTTGGAAGTTTCATTGAAAACATTGCGACTGAGCCTCATACCCCCACCTCTGCAACTTCCGCATCGGTTGCCGTCTATTCTTGATTATCTCGCCCTTAGTGCAAATTGCAATCAATCGTCACGAACTTGTCACAAGTTTATTGGTATGGGTTGTCCTTATGGACTTTGATAACCAGATGGTAAGTCATAAACACCTGCCTGGGGCGCACCTGATCCAGTTGAAACATATCCGACTGGCACGCATCCAGCCAGTTGCCAGTTTCCCTTCGCCCACTCAAATTGAAGGGTTTCTTTAGTCACTGCGTAACCGCTGAGTCCCGCTATAATCGTTGTGTCAGGTGTCGCTACATTGTTATTGAACGTGTACCTAAGGACAAATACCACACTCATCGAAACACTCGATGGTGGCGAACCTGTTGTGTTCAGAATTTTTACGCCTGTTACTTTGCTCGTTGAGCTTATTTGCGCCCCTTTTCTTTGAATCGCGTTTGCTGCTTGTTCGTAGCTCGCATCAACTTGGTTATCTACGTAGGTTCTATCGGTGGGTAATATATAGGCTGCAATGACGCTAAGGTATCCGTTCCTATTGAATGCAACATTTCCAAAAGAAGTTTCAAAAGCGACGGTTTTTGAAATCGCAGCTTCTTTTGTGTCTGAAGTTGGAGTTACTAGAAATGTTGAACCATAGCTTTTTACTCTATTGACAATTGCATAGCCAAGTGAGTTGATGGGTGACGCAAGTGCTCCGACGATAAGTATTGCAACGACAGGGGCAATCCTTTTGAATAGTTCATTTGGTTGGGAGATATCCGAAACTGGTTTTTGGGCAGCATCACCATTAGCCTCTTTTGCCCTCTCAATTCGATACTCAACTGGAGGGTGCTTTGAATATAGCGCTCCTTGCCACCCGCTTCTAGCCATTTCAAAGACACCAAGGCGATTAAGTGCTTCAGAGAGATAATTCCCCAGCCCAATTGTGCTTGCAGCTAAGTCTGCCTCATACTCATGCTTACGGCTTTCATCGGCAATAAGTGGCATGATAATATAATCCGTTAGAATAATTGGCGGCCAGAGAAACAGTACGGTAGCAATTAATCCAAGCACCCCTTTTCTAGGTTTTGATTCACACTGGGTTTAGTGGAGACTATTTTGTTTGTATTCCAACCAGTTGTTGATCGGTCTCTTCAAGAGCATAGTACACTTTTTCGAATTCGATGGGTGGGATGTCGCCCAGGTAGCCGTGAAGACGCTCAGAGTTGAACCATTCCACCCAACAGAGAGTGGCAAGTTCTAAATGGTCGGCGTCTCTCCATCCTGAGGAATCGGGTCCATATACGCATTCAGCCTTGTAGAGTCCATTTACGCTTTCTGCAAGTGCGTTATCGTAGGAATCTGCCACGGTCCCAATAGAGGGCCTCGCTCCTATCTCATCGAGCCTCTCGGTGAACCGAATGCTCGTGAACTGGCTTCCTGCATCTGAATGAGTAATGAGGCCTTCTAAGCGCTTTGCCCCTCTCCTTGTTCGTGCCATCTCCAAAGCTTCCAGCACCATCTCGGTTTTCATATTCGATGCCACCCGCCAACCGACGATCATGCGCGAAAAGGCATCGATTATAAAACATACGTAGGCGGTGCCTGCACGGGTTGGCACGTAGGTGAGATCTGTGACCCAAAGTCCGTTTGGATGATCGGCCCTGAATTTGCGTTTGACGAGATCTAAAGCTCGTGTTGCTTCAGGGTCTTTCTTGGTCGTCACAACCTTTTTGTACTTGCGACTCACACCTCTTATACCCAGGGATTTCATGATTCTCGCCACCTGGTCACGGCCTATTTCATGGCCAGCTCTCAGGGCTGCCTTCCATAGCTTGTGGGCTCCATAGACCTTCTGGTTGGAAATCCACAGAGCCATGAGTAAAGGGGCCATTGTGGCGTCTCTAATAAATCTTGCCGAGGGATTTAGTTCCCTCTTCTTGGCAGCATAGTAGGTGCTCGGGGCCACCTGCAGCTCTTTGCAGATGGGCTCGACTCCGAGATCGGCTTTGTTGGCATCTATAAAAGTGACGCTCACTTGTGTGGGCGGTCGAGCTCCGCCGCAAAGAAAGCCGAAGCCCGTCTAAGGATCTCATTGGCACGCTTGAGTTCCTTGTTCTCCTGACGTAGGTCCTTGAGTTCCTTTAGATCTTCTGAAGATAGACCTACTTTCATCCCGGAGTCTATGTCTGCCTGCTTGACCCAAGCCTTCACAGACTCCACACCAAAGCCAAGCTGGTCGGCCACTCGTTTGGCAGCTCCCTTGTCGGTTCCGAGTTCACGGCGCAGTTCACGTACCAGGCGAATTGCTTGTTCCTTCTCAGCCAACGAGTATCGTCGCGCATTTGGTTTCACTATTGTTGTTTCTATTGACATAATTCCATTCTCCTTCAAAAGGTAAGGAGTCTCCAAAGAACCCAGGGTTGTTCAAAAGCAAGGAAACTAGTTGTGAATTGTTGTTGTATTGAGGGTTGAAGTGGAGATTGACGATGAACGGTTTTTGATCGTTTGATCACTTAAATTAGTCCGTTACCAGCCTATATATCGTTCGCCGAGTATGTATATTAGGTAAGGTTAGTCTCTTTTATTTCACCTACCGTCGTGGGTTCCAAACATAGTTATTACAAACGTGCTGGTAGCGCAATTATTTGAAACAATTTTCATACATGCTGTGAGTGGCCGAACCACTGTGGAAAGAATCTCCATTAAGCAAAAAGAATATGAATATCGCTTACGAAGAAAAAAGGAGGGTCCTGAACGGTTGCGAGGAACTCCTAGCGCTCATCGACACGCGAGGTTTGATCTCGTACCTTGGAAGAAGCATTATTTCAAAAGCCCCTAACAACTAGGAAAGGACAGCGCCGATCTAACTGCCAAATGTGATGAGGAAGCCCTGGAAGGTCCATTGATGGAGAGTCCTATCGAATGAGAGCATATAGAGCACGTTGTGAGCAACTTGTATCCACGGGAGGCAGTGCTTAAACAATAACCACCTAGAGTAGCCCCAATGACAAAAACTCTCAGGGGTTCAGCATGCGAATTTCGGTGAGCGCGATCAAGGTATAAGCTTAGAAACTATATGGGGTTACGATTTTTTGGAGCCATTTCACTGAATTTAGGGCTGCTCCTATCGGTGCCTGCGGCACCAGCGACTGCACATCCCTTGTCCGCGCGAAGCCCCAGTTTGCTCTCAGTTCCAAAACCACATATCTCCGCGCGAAGCCCCAGTTTGCTCTCAGTTCCAAAACCACATATCTCGAATACCACCCCATATTCAGGCGAGGTGCAATTCATTCACGTTGCCTGCCCTGACATTTCAGCGTGCTGGGCCATAGGTAACTACGACTCCGACGGATACAGCGAGCCTGTGCTGGCCTCGTCCAGCGATGCGGGAGCACATTGGTTTTTCTCGGGTATTCCCGATGCTGGCGCATTGGCCTATATATTCCCCCATTACCAGCTTGCTTTCGAGGCGATCGATTGCCCGTCTGCCACCACCTGCGTCCTTCTCGGCCAAGCAGTCGATGCAAATGAATACAGCTCTTTTGTATTGGTAACACAAGATGCCGGATCTAGCTGGTCAATTCCTGCCCTTCCTTCAGGTGGCATGGGCATGGTGCTGACCAACCTGTCTTGTCCTAGCAGTTCTGCATGCTTAGCGTCGGGCAGCACCCCCTCGATCTCCACTTTCGCAACCAATTCAATCATAGTCGGATCCACCGCCTTATCAGTGTCGTGGAGTTACCGATTAGCTCCAGCCAAAACCGACAACATTTATGCAATATCGTGTCCCACGCCAAATTTATGCCTGGCAACGGCAACTAATAGCCAGTCCAGCTCCGCAGATCTTTTACTTGAATCGTCAGATGGTGGAAACTCCTGGACCGAAACAGCGCATAACCTTGGGGAGCTAATTACTTGCCCCACTCTGCAGGTTTGCTTTTCCTATACACCTAACGCAGGTCCCACCATCTACGCCACCACCGACGGTGGAACCACATGGACGAATCAGACATATCCCGGCGCGACACCACCACCGGGATCATATGGACAGGGCATCGGGGGTCCAACACAGATTGATTGCTCCTCACCAACAACTTGTTTGGCGGTCGGCTCTTTACCTGCCTCGAATATCGCGTTCTCGCCTTCGGGGTTCGCAATCGTTACAACCGATGGTGGATCTACGTGGCGACAGGTACCGCTACCTAGTTGGACTACTACTTTGGCATCTGTTTCTTGCGGATCAGCTTCCTCGTGCGTCGCTGTGGGCTTTGGTACAGTGCTGACTTCGGAGACCAGCGGGAATAGCTGGATCTGGGAGTCGGCCCCGTGTGGTGCATTTACAGCTGGGTACTCTATCATTGGTGCAGACGGCAGCGCCTACTCGTTCGGTGAGCCATACTGTGGGTCCGAATTTGAAGCTACATCCGCGCCAATCGTGGCCGCTGCTGCCATCCCTCTCACCAGTACTGGAATGACGGCTCAACAAGGTGGCGGGTATCTCATGCTCGCTTCGGATGGAAGCGTCTATGCCGATTCAGGACCGTCATTGTCGGGCACCATGGTCAAAGGTTCGCCCGTTGGAACACTTCTATCACCTGCAGTGGGAATAGCAATTGGGCCTTCAGATGGTTACTGGATCACGACTTCAAACGGAACAGTGTATACATACGGTCCTAGTTTCTACGGCTCTCCCTGCGATATTTTCGGATCTTGTTCTCTTTCCCTAAACCAACCGATCGTGGGAATGGCCTCGACTCCTGATGGCAAAGGGTACTGGCTCGTGGCATCCGACGGTGGGATCTTCTCCTACGGAGATGCGCAGTTCTACGGATCGACTGGTAATATCCAACTAAACCAACCGATCGTGGGAATGGCCTCGACACCTGATGGTAAGGGGTACTGGCTCGTGGCATCCGACGGTGGGATCTTCTCCTACGGAGATGCACAGTTCTACGGATCGACTGGTGGAACGTTGCTCAATTCGTCAATCGTGGCTATAGCCGCACCCTCAAATTGAGTCTGCTCATACTCGCGTCACATGCTAGATTTAGAATTAACAAATGCCTACTGCCCACGAAATTGCCCATCAAAGTGCGACCTCTGGTCGTAACATGCGAAAGTTGATACCGGAAGTTTATGAAAACTATGCAACCTTGCATAAGTCGGCCATGGCAAGTGGTGCCTTGCCCTCTAAAACCAAAGAGCTTATTGCATTAGCGATCGCTGTAACCCGAGAGTGTGATGGCTGCATTGTCTCTCATTCAAGAGCTGCCGCTAATGCAGGAGCTACAGCTCAGGAAGTTGCCGAGACTATGGGCGTTGCAATCCTGATGAACGGTGGTCCCGGCACTGTTTGGGGTCCAAGAGCCTTGGACGCATTTGAGGAGTATCTCAATGAATTACCATCGCAGTAAGTGATAAGTATTTAGCTACTTCTTATCTTGATTATGAATTAGGTGGTGATGCTTCTTGGTTGCCACTTTCTTCTGAGAAACTTTTTGCGCTACTCCCCAATCAAATTCCCGACTCGGCGGAATTGTAGTCGAATCATAAACTGCTTCACGCAGATCACAGTTTTCGATTTGGGCTTCATAAAGATATGCGCCGCACAAATTTGCTTTATGAAGATTTGCCCGCAGCACCATTGCCTTGCGAAAAAATGCCATTGGGAAATCTGCCTCTGCCAGTATAGCATCGCTCAGATCTGCCTCTTGAAGTCTTGCGCCCATGCAGTTGGCACCGGACAGATCTGCGCCGTGTAAATTTGCTCTGGTGAGATCTGCTCTGGTCAAGTTTGCCGCTGCAAGATTCGCACCAGACAGATCAGCTTCTGCCAAAATACAGTGT
>JAKBHQ010000010.1 GCA_021836665.1 Thermoplasmata archaeon | reverse complement strand
TTACCTCGAGGTAGGCATCGATAGCGTAGATTCGAACGTTGCGTGGTTGCTTTCCGACCTGCCACCGGCTGCGAGGGTTGCGGATGTTTCCATAAGCGAGGTCGTGACCAAGCGGGTTTCAGGTTTCTCAGTACTCGATTCCGCAATCTCTGGCACTGCGTCTGTTGAGATATCCGTAGACCTTGCTACTTGTCCAGATTGCCTAGCCGAAATGCGAGATCCATCGGATCGCAGGTTTCGATATCCGTATATAAATTGCACGAACTGTGGACCTAGGTATTCGGTCATCGAGAGGCTGCCATACGATCGAGCAAACACCACCATGGTGGGGTGGCCAATGTGTGATTCGTGCCGATTGGAGTATCAAGATCCTGGGAATAGACGCTTTCACGCAGAACCTACTGCATGTTGGGATTGTGGACCCAGCATCGGATTTAGAACTAATTCGAACGGTGATGGCTTTTCGCAGGTGATGGCTCGTGGAATAGACGCGTTAGCTATGACAGTGCACGCACTGAGCGTAGGCCAAATTGTGGCTATAAAGGGCCTAGGCGGCTATCACCTGGCCTGTGACGCAGCAAATCCAGAGGCGGTTCGCCTTCTACGAGATAGGAAATTCAGGAAAGAAAAAGCCTTCGCCGTCATGGTGGCCGATCTGGCGCAAGTCCGCAAAGTAGGTGTTTCAGATAGCAAGTCTGATGATCTAATTTCATCCGGTAGTGCTCCGATAGTCCTATTGCAGAAGAAGAGCGAATTTGTTGGAGTGGCTCCAGATACGGAACTTATAGGGGTGATGTTGGCGAATACCCCGATTCAGCATCTTCTTTTTGACATGGGCTGCCCTGAGGTATTGGTGATGACTAGCGGTAATCGATCGTCAGAGCCAATCTACAAGGACGAGCAAGAAGCACTTTTAAATCTTGCTGGTATTGCGGATGCATTCCTGGAAGGGGAGCGACCAATAGCCCGCAGACTGGATGATTCTGTTTTGGTCTGCAATGACCTGGGCGTGTCCTTCCTCAGACGATCGAGGGGTTACGCTCCATCTTTTGTGGCCAAACTTGAGTGTGACGGCGAGATATTGGCTTGTGGTGCCGACCTCAAATCTTCGGTAACGCTAGTTTCAGGATCCAACGTAGTTACATCTCCATACCTAGGTGATTTGGCCTATTATGAAGTGCAGCAAGCTCATGAGTCCGCGGTAAGAGATCTTTTTGAGATCTATCGGGTCAGTTCCGAAAAGCTGCAAATCTGCGCCGACATGCATCCTGGATACTTTTCGACACAACTGGCGGAGAGATATCGTGAGAAGTTTGGTGCGCAAGAGGTCTACCTCGTACAACATCATCGCGCTCACGTAGCCTCAGTTCTCTTGGAAAAGGGTCTACTGGATGCCAAGGTTGTGGGGATTGCGTTTGACGGGACAGGTTACGGTGATGACTCGTCTATTTGGGGAGGAGAGTTCTTTGTCGGTTCGGTAGCTACGGGTTTCGATCGGGTTTCGTCCTTGGAGCCATTTCTGCTGTTGGGCGGTGAAGCGTCGGCAAAGCGGCCGCTGCAGGCCTTGGCGGGGATAGCCGAAGATGACAGTTGGAACCTATTGGCTTCAGGGATATTTGACTTTGACATGGATCTACTGTCCAGAATTTCCTCCTTGAGAATGGCTAGCGGATTTGCTATCAAATCGACCTCGGCCGGGAGGGTATTCGACGCGTTTGCTGCGATATGCGGCTTTGTGGGCGAGGTAAGCTTCGAAGGTCAAGCGGCAATGTGGCTTGAGGCGAAGGCACGCGACAGCCTTAGGCGAATGACCTCGCTGCAGGTCTCAAGGCTAGTCGGCTATGAGTTTCCCCTGTCGTCCGGCGTCATTCTCACAAGGCCAGCGCTTTCCATGGCGATCCAGGATCGAATCGCTGGAGTCGAACAAGGGCTCATTTCCCTGAAATTCCACCGCGGTCTGGCCGAAGCCATATCAGGAAATGCAATTCGATTGGCTAATGAGCACTCACTAGCCACCGTCGTCATTTCAGGCGGGGTATTTGTAAACCAGACTTTATTGGGACTGGTAACTGATGCCTTGGGTTCCGAAGGGCTAACCGTGCTCAAAAATACGCGAGTTTCATGTAACGATGAAGGTATTTCCCTAGGCCAAGCTGCCATTTGCGCTTTTGCAAGAAAAGGGTAAGCGGGGATCTGGTCTCGCATGGCCTTTTGTATGGGCTTAGAAAGTGGCTGCTTTCGAAGTTTTTGAATTTACTCTACGCGTGAGGCTAGGCCTTCTACTGGACAGTGAATGGCTACTTCTATCTGAGCCGGCAAGTCCTTCTTCCAGGCAGGAAATCGTCGGTAAAGGTCTCAAGACGAAGAGAGAAGGGTTGGATTAAAATATTTTGTCCCCTACGCACCACCAAGGCGAATAGATCCCGAACAACATTTGCCGTTTTTGACCGCAGGTTTGCATCGAACCAGAACTACCACGAATGCGTCTTTTTTCTTATCGCACCGACCAAACTGACGAAACAACTTGGTCGGTGTGGTTACCGATGTCGAGCTGGATTGGGACAAGAACCGCAACTAAGAACCTCAGTGGTAAAAGGGTTATGCCAGTGCTGGTCTGGCCGATACCGGCGCTCCGATAGATGGCTCGACCAACTGCTTCGGGAGAAGGGATTCCGGCAAAAAGTATAAATTGACCCGATGTTGTAGTAGTGGCAGTAATGCCCACCTGCAATAACGGGCCAGCAGTAAGGCCGTGAAAGTCGAATCCAAAAATAGGCGAAGAACCAACGACGTCAAGTCACGTGAGTGATGACTATCGATCATCTTGTGGTAACCGCAGCTATAAGTGATGATGCTAGCTCTTGGGTATCTATTTATCCCCCGGCTAATTTGACCCATATCGCTGGTTGACTTAGTGGGCAGGTATGGCCTAGTTATGAGCTAGTTCGATAGCCGCTTAAGTGTTACTGGGCGTATCGGTGTTATGTTATCTCATATGGTAGAGACCGATAGAGATCCGATGAGCGAATGGTGCGTGCCTGACTATTCCGGAGCATGCCTCTCGAATCTGCTTCCGGCGGTCGTATATAGGCTTGCCCAAAGTGGACACAGAGGGTCTATTCCTGCGCCGGATCGCTTTCGACGGGAGGTCATTCGGGCTGGATCGACCGATCCAAGTGATTCGAATTGGCTTTTTTCGGAACTTGATGGCGTAGACCAATTGGTCGTTTTTGTTGTAGATGGTCTAGGCTCTTCGCAGCTTGAAGCTCATCTTTCCGACTTGGAGATGTTGGGTTCGCTAAAGAGAATCTCCATAGATTCGGTAGCTCCGACGACAACAGCGAGTGCATTGACTTCGATTACGACCGGTTTACCGCCATCCCTGCACGGCCTAGTTGGATACAGGATGCGTGTTGGTCCTAGAAGTGTGATGAATACTCTGAGGTGGTCAACCGGAGGCAAGAAGGTTTCGATGGACGTGAATCCCTATAGGATCGCACCGGTTGAACCTTTTTTTGGCCTCCACCCGGCAGTGGTGACTAAATCTGGATTAGAGAAGTCTGAGTTTTCACTTGCACACCTCCGTTCTTCCAGAAACTCCTCTTGGCGGACCCAGAGTGGAATCGGTTCATGGATAAAGGAGTTACTCGCCAATGGTGAGAAGTTTATCTACGCGTACTACGAAGGAATTGACTCGACTGCCCATGAGTTCGGCCTTGGGGATCGCTATCTTGAAGAGCTTATCTACCTAGACTTCATGATTAAGAGGATTACTGAAGCCCTGCCAAAGGGCGCCGGACTTTTGGTGACGGCAGATCACGGGCAGGTGGAGGTTTTGGACGAGCCGCTGGCGATACCTGATACTGTGCAATCTCAAGTCAGCTTTCAAAGTGGTGAGGGTCGCTTTCGTTGGTTGCACTTACGTTCGGGTAGCTTAGAAGAGGCGGCTAAGGAGCTTGAGGAGACCTTCGCCGGGGTCTGTAGAGTGCTGACGAGGCATCAAGTGATAGAACAGGAGATCCTGGGACCGAAGATGTCGCTGGAAGTCTCAAGACGTCTCGGTGACGTCGCCCTCATAGCGACTTCGCCCGTTTCTTTTTTTGATCCGGACGACACCGGACCATTTAAGCTTGTCTGCAGGCATGGTGGCCTAAGCGCTCAGGAAGTAAAGGTGCCACTTTTGTGCGCTATCGGCTAGGTGCTTATGTTGGGGCCCTCTAATATGTCCCTCTAAAGGTCATGGATCATACAGAGATTTCTTGGTAGCTAAAGATGGAGGTCCCGATGGACGGGGTAAGTGGGGAAAGCAAGTCGGCCGAGGTAATTCCCGCGCCTGGCGAGGAGGCCAGCGAGACCGAAGTGATATCGTCGCCAGCCAAGGTACTTAGGATAGGCTCGATGATCAAGGGCCTCCTCGAAGAGGTCAGGTCGTTTAATCCCGACGAGACGACCCGAACGAGGTTGAAGGAGATCTACCAACGTTCGATCGAGGAACTCGCTTCTGGACTTTCAGACGACCTTGCAAGTGAGCTGAAGAGGGTAAGCCTGCCTTTTGCTGGAGACGATGTCCCGAGTGAATCGGAACTAAGAATTGCCCAGGCGCAGCTTGTGGGATGGTTGGAGGGTCTTTTCCATGGGATACAGGCGACTCTGTTCGCTCAGCAGCTTGCCGCACGCTCTCAACTGGAAGAGATGCGAAACAAGCAGCTGATGCCTGGGGCGCAGGAAGACCAGCAACGTCCCGGTACCTACCTGTAGGCCTCATGCCAACTGTTGCTCTCGGATCTGATCATGCTGGCTTCCAACTAAAAGAAGTCGTCAAAGGTCACCTAGGTGACCTTGGCGTGAAGGTAATTGATTTTGGAACCCACGATGCCTCTACCTCGGTTGATTATCCGCGTTATTGCGCTCCGGCGGCCAGGGCGGTTGTCGCCAAAAAGGCCGATTTTGCAATAGTGTTCGGGGGATCGGGGCAAGGCGAGCAGTTAGCTGCTAACAAGGTCAAAGGCGTAAGGGCGGCCTTATGCTACAACGAACTATCTGCCCGGTTAGCACGTCAACATAACGACGCCAATGTTTTATCGCTCGGTGCTCGTCTATTGGGAACTGAACTGGCCATAGCTATTGTCGACGCCTTCTTGGGGTCTAGCTTCGACGGAGGGAGGCATTCGCGTCGAGTGGAAATGCTTTCGAAGCTGGAGTCCGGTGAGGACATAGACGAGGTGACGGCCTGAGTGGTTCGGTCAAGGAGGCTAGGTCGAACCGCCCGACTGATTCGCACCCTTGTGGTTATCGCAGTAGTAGTAGGTACGTCGGCTCTTTTCGTTGCGAAGAAGGATTTCGCTTCGTCGACTCTCAACGCGAAGACCACCACCTCAACTTCCGCGCCAAGACCAACTTCCACGACAACTACCTATCCCAGCGGACCGCTGGGAGTGGGTCTGTATCAAGACGTGGTCACCGAGCCGGGACGGTCGATCTGTCCGCCACTCGACGCTGTGTGTGTCGTAAGGAGCTTCACGCTTCAGATATTCTATCCAGCCATTACTTCGGGTACTGGACCGGTAGTCGACGCTGAAACAGCACTCATCCATGGCCCTTACCCGGTGATAGTTTTCGCTCACGGTTTTGATCAAAATCCGATGAATTATTATCCATTGATCCAAGGGTGGGTGCAGGCGGGCTTCATAGTGGCCGCTCCGATCTTCCCCTTGACTTCACTCACTGGATTAACGGAACACAACGTCAATTTGAATAATGAAGCTCAGTCTGACCTGTACGAGTCAGATCTGTTGAACCAGCCGCAAGACATCAAAGCCGCTTTAGCAAATTTAACTGCTATCGCGCTGACTAGAAATTCGTCGCTGCACGGGATGCTAGATCTTTCCAGCGTCGCACTGGCGGGGCAAAGCGATGGGGGAGACACCGTGCTGGCCGCAGCATACAACAGCTGCTGCGTGATACCTGGTGTCAAGGCGGTAGCGGTCTTATCTGGAGCCGAATTTCCCCCATTTGGCGGAAGTTACTTTTCTACCCCGCCACTTCCTATTTTGGTAACACAAGGTAGCGCTGACACTGTCAATCCTCCTGTGGACTCACAGCAGAT
>JAKBHQ010000038.1 GCA_021836665.1 Thermoplasmata archaeon | reverse complement strand
TCGGTGTGACAACACCTAGCAGTTCGAGGGAGACCAAAACAACGGGAAACTCAAAAGCGGCACCAAACGCCGCCATGAGCGCCAGCAGCAAGTTTAGATAGCTCTGCGGAGTGTAAATCGGGTGGACATAAGTGCCAGCCGCGCCTTGCAAAAATTGCAAAGCATGAGGAAATGCCGTATAGGCGACCAATCCGCCAAGAGTAAAAAGTCCTATCGACGAGGAAACAAAAATGAGCGAGTACTTGCGCTCGGACTTCTTAAGTCCGGGAGCGATAAACCGCCAGATTTGAAGCAACACTATCGGAGATGCGAAAAACAACCCCGCATACCCCGCCACTTTAATCCTAAGCGCAAATCCATCCAACGGAGATGTCACGTACAGTTTGCACTGGTTTTTTGGCTCAGCTATGCAGAGAGGGTGAAGAAGGAAAGCAAGCATATGGCCGTAAAAGCCATAACTTGCAATAGCGAGAATTGTCACTGCTACTGCTGATATTACGAGCCGCTTACGAAGCTCGGCCAGATGTTCGAGCAACGGCATCGAGCCCTTTGGCTTAAAGGGCTCCTCAAGAGGCTTCTGCTTTTTCCATATATTTATCGCCAACGATAACTCAATTCAGAACTGGATTACCGTCCCAAAAGCTTTCTTCGCCAGAAACTTCCCACCATCGCCGAACGAAGTCATTGGAGTTAACGCTAGCTGCCCTTTGCTCCGCGATCTGTCTCTGTGCTTGATAGAAAGTATTCGGCAATGCTTCTGAAGTGTGACCACTAGAAGTGCTCTCATTTTGACCTGTCAAGGAGTTATTTGGCACTTGATTGGACGCCGTCTGAGTTCCAAATATCGAACCTACAGCGCCTCCAATTGAGAAAGGGTTGGACGCCTGGCCCTTGAACTGCCCAAGCACGTCCTTAATCGGATCAATTTGTTGAGTGATCTGGTTCGTAATTCCTGAAGTTGCGCCTGTTATGCCGCCTAGAGCGTTATCCACTTCCGACTTGAGGCGATCCCTCATTGATCGGAACTCATTCAAGTACTTTCCAGCTTGCCGCATGAAATGTGGCAGCTTTTCCGGCCCCAAAACTATTAGGGCCACCACGAAGACTATAAGTAGTTTGCTTGGGTCGAAGCTCACCAGTCCATCTTAACCACCGAGAAGGACACTGCCTTATAGGTATTTAAAACCTAGATCCTCGGATGCCTTCATTCACAGATAAGAACCAGACCCAACGATCCAGCCCGACCCATGAGTTTTTCGACATGAGACGAATTACACTTCGCCGCCGACAGCCGATACTCTACTTGCCGTCGGGGCCAAAGTGACGGGCAAGGTGCTGCATTTCACATTCGAGCTGCTCATTCCAGACTCCAGTATTAAGCAGATAGTGGAATTCAATCAGGTCATCGTAGCTGATGGGTGCACCCTTGTGCTGTTCGTAAATCTCCTCAGGAAGGGACCAGAAGGAGACGGTCACCCCTGTGCTAATGAGCAATTCCACTACCTGCTTGTCAGTTGGCTTTGATACCAGCAGGTTGCAAGCGGGGCACCTAAAACCATATGAAGCTTCGCCCGTAGTAGAACAGACCATCACCTTGAGTAACCTCTGAGAAAACTCGACGTCACCACAGGTAGGACAGGTCGCCCTAATTATTGGCATTGCGACTCCCTTCGCCTTGCATCATCCTAAATCCTCTTTTTTTATCGGCAGAAATCGCTATTTTCTTAGCAATTTCTCCAAACAAAGCAGTTGAATATTGGAAAACGCCCTCACCAATAAAGATGGAACTGCGAAAGAGGGTAGTAAATGAGAGAAACCCTACCCACAATCAGCTTCTCAGAAATGGGGCCAAAAACCCTAGAATCCTTTGAGTTTCCACGATTATCACCCATTACGAAAACGTCTCCGGCAGGAACCGTCTGAGTAGTAATTCCGAAGGTCTTAGTGCCATAAGGCAGCCAGGGCTCGGCAAGTTTTTTGCCATCGATATAAACCGATCCACCAGAAGACGAAATCCGATCTCCAGGCAGGCCAATGACACGCTTCACAAGGTCTTTTATGCCAGGATCTCCGGTATCGGCTGGAGGTGTTCGAAATACGATCATGTCACCACGATTCACCTTGTGAAAGTCATAACTCAGCTTGTCCACGAGAATCCGATCCCCAATCTGAAGCGTGGGGAGCATGGAACCAGACGGAATGAAAAAAGCTTGAAATACGAAAGCTCGGACCAGCAACGCCACGACGGCAGCGACGATGACCAACACTGTCCATTCTTTGACAACCCTTAAACGTCTCGTTCTACTGGCCGTTCGATGCCTACGAGCTCCAGCGAGGTTAGCGGGCCCATCCTCTGATGGCTGATCTTTATCGGTGACAGCATTAGCTGTTCCGTCATTTACAGATGGCTCTTGAGAACCTTCTGGCCTCAGATTGCTGCCGCTTTGTTCTT
Organism: Thermoplasmata archaeon; assembly: GCA_021836665.1. The sequence goes on along the minus strand of JAKBHQ010000038.1, from coordinate 3,655 downwards.
CCGGCAATGAACTTTCAGGTAACTGATCCAAAACTTCTCCTACAGGCTTTCAATTAGCCTGTCTACTCTTTCATCTTCACACTTAAAGGGGTCTTTTAGCATCACTGTTCTTTGAGCCTGATCATTGAGCTTTAAATGAACCCAATCGACAGTAAAGTCGCGCCTTTTCTCCTTGGCCTGCCGTATAAATTCTCCCCGAAGCCTGGCCCGTGTCGTCTCTGGGGCAAACTCAGTCGCCTTGTCGATCGACTCATCATCGGTCATGCGCTCACAAAGACCTGCCCTTTGCAGTCGATAAAACAGACCTCGCTCTCTAGAGATATCATGGTATTGGAGATCTAAAAGAGCAACCTGAGGATGAGCAAGGGAAACTGAATGCTTTTCCCTGTAAGACTCGATCAAGTTCTGCTTAATGACCCAATCAACCTTGGTTGACAACTTGCCCGGATCGCTTTTTAGGCCTTCGACGCACTCCTTCCACATCGAAAGTGCTTTCATCTCCTCGGGCGGAAGGCCCTTCGATTCGGAGTATCGAATGGCCCTTTCGAGATATTCACTTTGAATCTCAAGAGCGCTCAATTCTCGCCCGTTTGCCAACCTCACTCTTCTTGTGCAGGTAGTGTCGTGGGAGATCTCCCTTATGGCCCTGATTGGATTTTCCAAAGTCAGATCTCTAAGCACCACCGAAGGGTCTTCGAGCATGCGCAGCATGATTGCCGCAGCACCAATTTTCAAAAAAGTGCTGTACTCACTCATGTTTGAATCGCCGACGATAACATGGAGCCTTCTAAAACGTTCGGCGTCAGCGTGCGGTTCGTCACGGGTATTGATTATCGGACGCGACCTGGTGGTCGCCGACGACACGCTCTCCCATATATGCTCAGCTCGCTGAGAGACACAGAAAATAGGTCCCCGTGCGGTAACGAGGACCTTCCCAGCTCCAGCGTAAATCTGGCGAGAAACAAAAAAGGGAATTAAAACCTCGGCAAACCTTGCAAACTCATCCCCCCTGGTAGTGAGGTAGTTTTCGTGACATCCGTAGGAGTTGCCCGCAGAGTCCGTATTGTTCTTGAAAAGATAGACCGTTCCACGAATCCCCTCCTCCCTCATTCTTGCTTCAGCAGAGTCAACCAGCGAAGACAGAATCCTCTCGCCTGCTTTGTCGTGAGTAACAAGATCAACTACCTTGTCGCACTCCGGAGTCGCGTATTCGGGGTGAGAGCCTACGTCAAGATATAGTCGGGCTCCATTTTCCAAAAATACGTTCGACGATCTACCCCACGAGACGACCTTACGGAAAAGATATCGCGCTACCTCATCTGGCGAAAGCCTTCTTTGACCGCGCAACGTACAGGTAACGCCATATTCGTTCTCTAATCCAAAGATCCTTCGATCCGGAGGCTGTACCTCGGAAATCTCACTCACCGAGTTTCCTACGCCAAAAGTTCATCGAGTTGTAGGTGCCCGAGACGCGAAAAAGCTCGCCTTCCGTTAGATTCAGAAAGAACAGCAGCCTCTAGCTCTGAAACCGGAATCTTCCTCTCGGGTCCAGCTAATGCAGCTACGCTCGCCCTCAGCGCCTCCTTCAGATTCCAATCCTTATTGAAAGTTATTGAAAATCTCTCTGATATCGTCTCCGAATCACCGCCGATGACCGAGAAGTTACTTTCATCCATGACTGTGCCATCGTAAAGAATGTGATAGAGCTCTCCGACTTGGGTCAACGGCGCCAGCTCAGCGACCAAAATCTCGACTTCCATTGGTTTCATCTCATGGGTAAAGACTTGCCCCAGATACTGCGCATAGATGTTAGCTAGGCTCCTCGCATCGACGTCATCACGCGAATACGCATACCCTTTAGTGTCTGCATGTCTAACGCCCGCCACTCTAAGTTGATCAAATTCGTTATATTTCCCAACTCCGGCGAATGCTATTCGGTCATAAATCTCCGAGATCTTATGAAGCGATCTCGACGGGTTTTCCGCACAAAGAAGCACTCCTCCCTGGTAGACAGTACCTATAAGGGCCCTGCCGCGAGCAATACCCTTGCGCGCATAGTCCGCCCTGTCCTTCATCACCTGCTCAGGGGCTACATAGAATGGCATAGTCACTGCGCAACACCCCTATCGGCCCTGTCAGCCAAGACTTGCTGCGTCAACTCGGCAATCTCCTCATCAGTAACACGCTTAAAACCCGGCTCTGAAACTGTTGCAATGACCGGATAGATGCCTCGTACCGGATCGGGTCCGCCAGTGGCAGAATCTTCTTCCGAGGCTTCCAAGAGCGCCGAGATTAGTAGCTTCACCGCCGACACAGTATCTAATTGATCCCGGTAACCCAGCTTGATTGTAGCCTTTGCGTCTCGACCGCCTGAACCGGTAGCGTGGTAGTCAACCTCTTCGTACCTGCCTCCAGTGATATCGTAGGTGAAGATTCTTCCCCTACGTCTCAGAATATCCCATCCAGCGAAAAGCGGGACAACGGCCAGTCCCTGCATGGCCATCGGGAGGTTTGCCCTGATCATCTGGGACAATTGATTCGCCTTGCCTTCCAAGGACAATACCGAACCTTCCACTTTTTCATAATGTTCAAGCTGAACTTGAAAGAGCTTGACCATTTCAATTGCGGGCCCGGCCGCTCCCGCAATTGCGACTGCCGAATGCTTGTCGGCAGCAAAAACTTTCTCAATACGTCGGTGGGCGATAAAATTACCTTCCGTTGCCCTCCGATCGCCCGCCATTATTACGCCGTCGGCGTACCTAACGGCCGCAATCGTGGTTCCATGAGGAACTGAAATTGGAGACCCAGATCGATAATTCGCTCCATCCGGACCAGAAATTAACCGGGGAAGGGCTGACTTTTCCGGTAATACTCGCGAAATTACCTCAACAAAACTCGGCCCCGGATCCTCCGTGGGCGAGAACATGGGCAGGCTCAAGGTCTCCTCATCTTCCTTTCAAATCGATTCGGCATTCAAACTAGCAAGCAGCAGCCACAGCTACTTACTCGCCACCTTTTTGCACGTAGTTTCTAACAAACTCTTCGGCGTTGTCCTCTAAAACTTCATCAATCTCGTCCAGCACGGCGTCGAGTTTCGCTTTGAGCTCTTCGCCTTCTTTATTCTTGCTCGATGCATCCTGCGGCTGCGTCTCCTCGGACTCTCGTGCCGAAGGCGTTGATCGCTTCTTCATCTCCCTTTCAGTCATAACTTGTCTCCTAGGTTCCTAGAGCGTCCAATAACTCCTGAGCGGTGTTGCATCTCTCAAGTAATGCGTCGACATGTTTTGCCGTCCCTCTAAGAGGATCCATCATCGGCACCCTCCTAAGGGGATCTCGTCCAAGGTCAAAGATTATCGAATCCCAGTTGGCAGCGGCTACATTTCTTGGAAACTTCTCAAGACACTTGCCCCTAAAGTAAGCTCGAGTTCCCCTTGGAGGGGAATGAGTGGCCACTTCGGCTTCAGCGTCGCTCCAAAGCGACTTTACCCCGAGACGATAAAACAATGACTTCTCTGGCCTGATGTCATGGTACTGCAGGTCGATGGCGGCCAGTTTGGGATCATCCCATTCCAGGCCATGTCTATCCATATACCCTAAAACTAGCTGATATTTTGCTACCCAATCGAGTCTGTCAGATAAAGACATTGGATTTGAT
>JAKBHQ010000088.1 GCA_021836665.1 Thermoplasmata archaeon | reverse complement strand
TAGTACCGGCGGACCACAAGTGGTATCGAGACTGGGCGGTAATGTCGATGGTCGTTAGATTACTGAGGGAGATGGCGCCGGAGTATCCAGAAGTGACTCTACCGGATGTAGACGGACTAAGGCGAGAGCTACTTGGAGTAATAGATAAAGCCAAGAAACATAGCAACGGTAAGAACTCAAAGTCAACCTCGAACTAAATCGGCATGAAAGGCGGTTGAACCCCGATCGCCTAAACCTAGGCTTGACTTCGATGGTTCTTGCACTCGCGTCGGCTTCGATCCTTTTTAGGGACTTTCTTGAGGGATTATTTGTCGTGGCGATTGGCTCGATGCTTGTACATGCGGCCTTTAGATTGGTAACCGGTAGGACCAAGCCCTATCGATGCCCAAATTGCCATGGTTTGACCTCTAGGGGATATGCCAACTGCCGTCATTGCGGTTCCCCGATTTCACAGTAGCAGACCTAGATATACATCTCTCGGATGAAGGTCGAGTCCGGCCATAGGGCACCAATAGATCCGCGTCAGTGGTGCCAATCCTAATCAAATCCAATCCAAGCTCATATGTTGTGAGTTCTAGCTCCTATAATCAAATCTGTGACTCAAGGTCAAAATCGCAATTCTCCAGCCATCTCCTCTAACGATGACAATTCCTTAGGGGATAAAGGATTCCGCATTGAGGACCTTTCGAAGTTCAGCGGAACGACTGTGGACACGATTCGCTACTATCAGCACTTTGGTCTACTTCCGCCACCAATTCGAAATGGACGGGTAGCATTTTACGGGCCGGACCATCTCGACGTACTTCGTCGAATATCCGAATTAAAAGAGCGCGGCTGGAGTCTCGCAGCGATCAAATCCGAACACGGCCGCATTCGGCCGGATCGAGCCTCTAATGGAGTTGAGATACCTCCAAGCCCGGTACGCCTGCTAACACGAAGCGAACTCGCAGAAGAAACTGAACTTCCAGAGGCGATACTTCTTTCGCTGGTGGCCGATCGAATCCTAGAGCCGACGGTTATAGGGAGTGCGGAGTACTTTAGCGAGTTCGACCTCTTTTGCGCAAAGGCCGCTTTGGAGCTATTAAGAACTGGACTTCCATTGGCAGGACTCATGGAGATAGCCAAGAGGTATAAGAGCAGCATCAACGGAGTACTTGAATTAGCGGTGGGTATCTTCGATGTGTACATACGCAGGAATCAGAACCTTTCAGACCAACAGGTACTTGACATGTTCGACGAACTTTTTGCGGCATCGTCTGCGTTAGTAGTTAATCACTTCAGGAGTGAGCTTCTCCGCCGCTCGCTAGAGGCCGTTTTGACAACTGGATCACCAGCTGAACTTGATCTGATTTCAAAGAGAGTAGGAATAACGTTGCAGAAGCTGAGTGACCTTGGATGAAACAAGATCCGCTACCCTCGATTGCTGAAAAGCAAACTTTCGTCCAAGGTATGTTCGACAGAATTTCTCCTAGGTATGACGTCGTAAATCGCTTGATGACTTTTGGACTCGACCAGGGATGGAGACGCGAGGTCGTGAGACGGTTAGGGTTGGCACCTAGTCAGAGGGTGCTGGATGTTGCCTGCGGAACGGGCGATTTTCTCAAACTCCTTAGATCCTCAGCCCTCGAGCCAACCGGAGTAGACCTATCCTTCGGGATGCTGAAGCATAACCACTCAGAGACTTCGCTTGTACAAGGGTCGGCGCTTAATCTACCTTTTAGGGATTCCTCGTTTTCCGGCATAACTTGCGGATTTGCCGTTAGGAATTTCACCGAGTTGAATGTTGTCTTCTCTGAATTCGCCCGAGTACTAACCAGCGGAGGAAGGGTGGGCATACTCGAGGTTGCCACTCCTGGTAATCCGATAATAAGGGCCGGACATTCGGTATATTTCAATCACCTAGTCCCATTGATCGGGGGATTGATTTCCGACCAAACAGCGTATCGATACCTACCGCAATCCGTTGAGTATCTCCCTCCATATGAGGAGCTTCAAACGATGATGGCCAATTCCGGCTTCTACGGATTCGAGCGGACCAGTGTAGGCCTCGGCGCAGCACAGATAATCATGGCGACAAGGAGCTAAATACTTTGAACTTTCCCGATACCCACACCGTAGCTTCTGAACCACAGATGGCCGCTCAGCTGGTAATGGCGGCGAGCCAGCTCGGACTGGACTGCACGGCTTTGGGCGGCCCATCTAGCTCTCAAGTTATGATCGGTGAATCGGACCGAATTAATTTCACAAACGGCCTGTCTGATGTCGACAGACTCAACGCTGCTTTTGAGCAACTGAAAGGTCTCTCAGAACAGTTTGGACGTGCAGTAAACGCTACGATAGCGTTTCCTTTCGACCCAAACAAGCCTGGTACGCTAATTATCCCAAAGTTGGTCTTTCACTCCTCTGCGGGGCGCACTACGGCTCTAATTCAGAATCTGGGCAACAAGGCCCCCACCGAGGGGATTGAAGCCTTGGCCGAAAAACTCCTTCGAGTCGCCTCTGAACTTGAACCCCATCCCGGTCCACTCATCAATAAGAGAATCGATAGGCCGGATCGTGAGCATTGGGCGAGGATGATAGAGGAAGCCCTCTCGCTCATCGCTAAGAAGAGGCTTCGCAAGATAGTGCTATCTCGTGCGGCGATTTTCGAGCCCACGCATGGGGCTTCTCCCCTAGAAGCCTTCGTCAGGTTCCATAAGTACTATCCGAACACTTCAAGCTACCTAGTCGGGAATTATGCCGGCGCGTCGCCGGAACTGGTACTTTCAATCAAAAAGGGACGAATTACCTCAAAACCCCTGGCCGGCACGCGTCGGAAAGGGATGACAGAGCAGCTTCGAGAGTCAGAAAAAGACACCAGGGAGCATGCAATAGTGGTCCAAGGCATCACGGATGCGCTAGCAAAGTTTTCGAGTGATATCGAACACGAAGAGCAACCCTCAGTTTTGACCTTTGGACCAGTACAGCACCTAATGACCACGATTACTGGCAGTATTGAAGAGGGATTAAACCCACTGGCCGTCCTGGCGATGATAGCGCCGACGGCGGCTGTTGCAGGTGACCCGAGGCCACTTGCTATCCAGGAGATCATTCGGCTTGAAGATAGCCCGAGGGATCTCTACGCTGGCATAGTAGGCACGATAGATTCAAACGGCGATGCCGATCTACACCTCGCTCTTAGGAACGTAAGATTCGTTGGCCACCAAGCTCAGATCAGAACCGGAGTCGGCATAGTAGCTGGGAGTGATGCTCACTCGGAGTTCGCAGAGACAGAGGCAAAAATTGATTCGGTAACCGCCGCCTTGTCATAGGCGAGTTCCTCGAATTCGAAATATCCTGGCCGAAGGTACTTTTGGTGGCTAGCCAAAAATGTGGCCCTAGTCCTCCACGTATAGTTGACCTTGAAAGTCGACAACGTTGATTCGACTCAAGCCCACCGCAGCCGGCCCTTGAATCACCATTCCGGAATCGGCATTAAACTCTGAACCGTGGCAAGGACACGCAAAGATATTGTTTGGCTCGTACATAACCGTACACCCAGCGTGTGGGCAGATTGCCGAAAAGGCGTCCCAGATGTCGGCTTTGGGATGGAGGAGATAGGCTGGGCCACCGGTTTTGGGGTCTGAAAAAGAGGCGACCTGACCAACCGATACCGAGGAAGAAGGGCCGATTGCCACTCCCTTGGGCTTGACGGCGAGATTCTGCTTCGAAATAGTGGAGGCACTGGTCGTATTTGTGGTGGAGTTGCCCGGCGTGGCTTTTGCCATCTTTTCTGTAAGGCTGAGGGGTTTGGAAGCCGACCTGAAAACCTCTCTGGGTGCCAGGGCGCGCCCAACCGAACTACTCAGGTTAGCGAGTCCACCCTCGAGAATACTTAGTACCGTAATCGGTAGCACTGCTGCAAGCAACCTCCTTCTGTCACCTTCGTAATCTTCGGGTGTAACGGCTAGCGGCGTGGTTCGGCTTGGTTGAAGGTGGGTCAATGGGCAGACTTCAAAACCACAGTTCACCTCGTTTCCGAGCTTGGAGCAGAAATCTCCGTCCTTATGAACACAGTTAGAAGATAGGTCATCAAATGTAATCTCGACGTACTTCGGCTTCGGCGCCTTCAACAACCGTCCTCGCAAGTAGATAGGGAGTGAAAAGAGGCCTCCATCGCCCTTGATGACTAGGGGCGTCCAGGCAAAGACAAAGACAATATCTGAACCGTAGTAGTAGGGCTTGACATGGTATGTGACTGACAGGAAAAAGAGGGTAGATAGAAACATTCCACCCAGGGCTGCTACCCTCGTAAGGACCCCAAACAATACGCCGAGTCCGATCGCCAACTCGGACAGGGCAATGAGCACTCCAAAGGCCACTGGGGCATGGCTTGCAATCGCCAATAGCGAAGATATAGGTGAAGTACGATTAAAAGCAGCTATTTGTGATTGGATGGAAAGGGGATTTGCTGGATTGAAAAATGCAGGATTTGCCAGTTTCTGAAGGCCGGCAAAAACAAAAGTCGTCCCCAAAAAAGCCCTTAGGACGACTATCGCCGAACCGAATGATCGGCTCTGAACGCGTCGCCTCGTTCTAATAGTCGGGCCGCTTGGTCCCCTAGTAGCTGCAACGGCTCTAGCCCTTTTGGTAGAGAAGCTCTGATTGCCTGGGGCGACAAAATTCTGATCGCTCATGACTTTAAAGAGATACCTTCACACTCAACAAAAGTGGTCGCTAACTAATTGTGTACTAATAAACCTCATTACATCACCCACTGCGCTGTCGAATAAAAATACTTTGTCGCCCGTCCTTGCGAGCATCCCATCAATCACCTTAGCGAAAAAATACCCACCACTCCATGCCAGCATCGCTATCAGGCGCCGAGACCGGCGCCCTCTTTTGGTAGTCTCCTAATCCTGATAGATTGGGGTGTGCTGGGTGAATACGAGGAGTGGCGCTCGATGAGGACAAAGACGAGCCAGTTACTTGTTACGAAACTAAACGGTAGGTCTTCATCGCGAACTGCCGATCTCGTAGCGGAAGAAGAGCCTCTCGAGGTGAGGATTCAAACGCCGGCAGGCAGGACGATCCCCGTTACTACGTCCATGCGCTCCCCAGGAAGGGACTTCGAGCTGGCTATAGGTATGGTGATCTCTGAGCGTTTGGCAACGCAGGAAATGATCAGGGGTGCTAAGTACTGCACCGATATCGATTTCGATTCGCAGCAATACAACGTAGTCACCGTCCAGCTAAGTGGCGAACCGCTTCGAGATCCGCGAACCTCGTTAACTGTAAGGAATTCTTCGTGCGGTCTTTGCGGGACGGCAGAAATTGCTGACTTACGTTCGATGGTCGAACCAGTCGGTTCTACTTTGAAGATCAGCAGTGAAGAACTTTTCGCCCTCCCAGATCTACTTAGCGATTTGCAACCACTATTTTCGAGCACTGGTGGAGTGCATTGCGTCGCAGTAAAGCGTTCCAATGGCCGTGTACATGCCCACGAAGACGTCGGACGCCACAATGCATTCGACAAAGTAATCGGTGAACTAGCTAGCTCACGCCTTATTGGAGAGCCTTCAATGGTCGCCGTCCTTTCGGGACGAGTGAGTTTCGAAATGGTTCAAAAGGCCTCTATTGCCAAAATTGAGCTCATTGCCGCCGTTTCTGCACCAACTGGTTTAGCAATTAGGTCTGCTGACGAGATGGGAATCACCCTGTGCGGATTTGTAAGAAAAGGATCGGCTAACGTATACACCCATCCAGAGAGGATCGACCACTCTTCCTCAGGGGGAGCTGACCTCCACCTCCAACACCTAAGTAACTAATCCGCCAGGTGATCCCCAGGTAACTTTGGGCCTTCATGCCATTTGAATTACCCATGAGTATCGTGGCGAGCGTAGCGATCGATTAAAGTGGCTGACACCTGATCGTCAGGGTCGTCGCGCTAATACGATCTTCGTGCCTAAAAACCTCGTCGACAAACCGATGTTTGCACCACGAGTCACTCCGATTTCAGCGCATATCGAATAAGCCACAAGGCCGCTTCGGGGTCCGCTAGAAAGCGCTAGCTTCGACCCTTGAATACAAAAGCCGCAAATTGAAACCTCCCCACGGATAAATCCGGGGGATTCCTGGCTCAGGCAGCCTGAGTGCCCAGCGGACACCCAAGGTCTTATGCCATCAACACCAGCCGGGTTGAA
>JAKBHQ010000087.1 GCA_021836665.1 Thermoplasmata archaeon | reverse complement strand
TGGAGGCTCGCCGGGGCGCGCCTTGCGAAATATTTCGACCAACGCTCCATCTTGAGTGAGACCATCAGCACGCTCTTTTTCCCACTGAGCCCCGAGGTAGTCGAAGTGGTTCACAAGTCGATCTATGACATCCACCTGGTCGTAACCGAGCGCCCGCACCACGGTAAAGAGACTCAGTCGCCTCTTCCTCGCGACCCTGGCGCCTACGTTGATGTCCCTTCCTGGCTTCCTCTCGACGTCAAACTCGATCCACTCGCCTCGGTAGGGATGGATGGTCGCAGTCAAAACCGTCTTGCCGTCCCTGCCCGCTTGGAACAGTACTCCAGGAGACCGAACCAGCTGCGAAACGACGACCCTCTCGGTTCCGTTGATGATGAAGGTGCCCTTCTCAGTCATCATCGGAAAGTCACCCATAAATACGGTCTGCTCTTTGATCTCTCCAGTCACGCGATTAGAAAAAGTCGCCTTGACAAAGATCGGAATTGAATAAGTAAGATCTTTCTCTCTGCACTCCTCTTCGCTGTATTTCGGAAGGGGCTTAAGGTCCTGATCATTCGGGTCGAAATCTAATTCGAGCCGCAACTGACCGCCGAAGTCTTCGATCGGCGAGATATCGCGGAAAGTTTCGGCCAATCCGTGCTCTAAGAACCAATCGAAAGACTCTCTCTGTATCGCAATAAGGTCAGGCAGAGGCATAACCTCGGCTAGGTTAGCGAAAGAGAATCTCTCGGGTGACTGAATACGAGAGTTCAACTGACATCTCCTATAGGAAGGCGCGCTAGTAACAAATCGATGAAATACTTGGTCTGATTACCTGTTTGAGGGCGCGGCGACACGGCAAAAAAAGCCTGAAAAAGGGGACACTGCGCACGACTCTTTTAAATATACACCAATCTGACGAGAAGGTGACCAAAATAATACCAAAGAATCCCCTTGGTATCTTGAAAATAATCCTTCTTGGCGTCTATCGTAGCATCAAACCAAAAAAATGATGAGCCCGGACGCCAAATGAAGCGCCCGGGCAACAAATAAAACCCTAATTACTTAAGTTCGACAGTAGCGCCGGCGCCTTCTAGGAGGCCCTTTGCCTTCTCTGCATCTTCCTTAGAGACCTTCTCAAGCACTGGCTTGGGGGCGCCATCAACCAGGTCCTTCGCCTCTTTAAGTCCGAGGTTCGTAAGGGTCCTGACCTCCTTGATGACCTGGATCTTCTTCTCGCCTGCTGAAATTAGCACAACGTCGAATTCATCCTGCTCCTCTGGTGCAGCGGCATCAGCCCCTGCGCCGCCGCCTGCTGGCGCAGCCGCCACGGCTACTGGCGCAGCTGCGGTTACACCGAAACGCTCTTCGAACTCTTTGAGGAGCTCGGACAGCTCCAGGACGGTCATGTTTGCTATTGAATCGAGTACTTCTTGTTTTGTTGCCATAAGGATCTCCTTTACGATCTTCGACCATCCTTCGCGACGGTCGAAAGCTTTTTAGTACACTTGGGCTTAGGCCGCTTCGTCTTGACTCTTCTTCTCCACCAATGCCGAAAGGGCGTAAGCGAAGTTCTGAGGAAGGGCCTTCAACAGACCAGCAAAATCCCTCATCGGTGCGGCCATTACGCCTGCAATCTGGCTAAGCAGGGCATCCCTGGACGGAAGGTCTGCTAGAGCAAGAGCGGCTTGGGCGCCGATGGGCTTGCCGGAGAGGACTCCGCCTTTTATAACCAAGGCGGGCTTTGCCTTTGAAAGGTCTCTAAGGCTCTTTGCAACCTCAGCGACGTCTCCAGAAACAAAGGTTAATCCAGTTGGGCCAACAAGCAGTTGATCCAACTCAGATAGTCCACTTTGGTCTGCGGCAATTCTAACCAAAGTGTTCTTGAACACTTTGTATTCGCCGCCGGTGTCTCTGAGCTTGCGCCTGATCTCCTCAAGGTCCGTGACCCTTAGGCCTCGGTACTCGGTTACCAGCACTGCTTGGGCAGATTTAAACCTGTCCTTTAACTCTTCGACGATCGCGACCTTTTCCGGCCGTGGATTGTCCATATCTCTCCTCGGGTACACAATGGAGCTGTTCTCTCTGCCGACCCGTAGAGATCGCCTCATCGGGCGGTCAACGACCTTTAAGCCTTACGGCACCGGACCTCTTGAGCGAATCGAAAGTTAATTCAGCTACCTGAACGAATATAGTTGCCTTTTTAGGCGTTGGCCGCCGCTTGAATCTCCTCGTCGAAAATTCTGACCCGGTTGGTATCAATTTTGACTGCGGGTCCCTGCGAAGACGAAAGGGCAATTGTCCTCAGATACTTACCCTTCGCCGAAGCCGGTTTCGCCCTCTGAAGCTCCTCTAAGGCTGCCCTAAAATTCTCAGCAAGTTTTTCGGCACCAAAAGACGCCTTACCAATTGGAAGATGGATAATCCCGACCTTATCGGTGCGATACTCCACCCGCCCGCCTTTGAACTCCGTCACTGCCTTAGCGACGTCGGTGGTAACCGTTCCGGTCTTAGGATTAGGCATCAGGCCCCTAGGACCGAGCACCCGACCGAGTTTTCCAACTTGCGCCATCATGTCCGGTGTCGCTATCGCAACGTCGAACTCTAAGAAACCTTCCGATTGGACCCGATTGACTAAGTCGTCGGCTCCGACAACGTCGGCTCCAGCGTCCTTAGCTTCTTGAGCAGCCTCGCCCGCTGCGAAGACGGCAATCCTTACTTCTCTTCCGGTACCAGCTGGAAGGGAAACCGTTCCCCTAACAATCTGATCCGCCTTCCGAGGATCTACTCCTAGTCTCACAGCCAATTCAACCGTCTCGTCAAACTTCGCGGTGGCTGTCTTCTTTACTATGGAAATAGCCTCAATCGGAGCATGAAGCTTTGTCTTGTCGAAGGCCTGAGCCGAAGCCTTCTGCCTTTTAGTTAGCGTTGCCATTATGATCTCCCAATACTGCCCTTCAGGGCTGTTAGTCCGCCAGCGCTATACCCATAGACTCTGCGGTCCCTATCACTTGCTTGATAGCGGCCTCAATGTCATATGCGTTTAAGTCCGGCATCTTGGTCCTTGCGATCTCTTCAACCTGTGCCCTCGTAATCGTCCCTACCTGGACCTTACGATTCGTGGCCGATCCCTTCGGAACTCCGGCAGCCTGGCGAACCAGAACCGGGGTCGGAGGGGTCTTCAGTACAAAACTGAAGGAGCGGTCGTTAAATATAGTTACCTCAACGGGGATAATCTGCCCCTTTTGGCTTTCTGTTGCAGCATTGTACTGCTTCACGAACTCCATCGTCTGAATTCCGTGTGGTCCAAGGGCGGTTCCTACCGGCGGGGCCGGAGTGGCCGAACCCGCTGGAAGGTTGATCTTCACAACCGCAGTTACGGTACGCTTTGCCATCTTTGATACATCCTCAACTTATTCTCGACTTGACTACTTCCACAATGAACCAGACCTTCAAGTCCGGCCACAAACCAACTAAAGCTTCGAAACCTGCGCAAACTCCAGTTCGACCGGGGTCTCACGACCGAAGATATTGAAGAGCACCTTCAACTTCATCTGGTCTTCATTAATCTCCGATATCTCACCGGAGAAGTCCGCAAGGGGTCCTTCTTTAACCCTAACTGTCTCACCGATCTCAAAGTCAACCTTCGGCTTGAGCCTCCGCAACGCCTCGTGGGCGACCGTCTGGAACTGCAGCATCGATTCGACCTCTCGCCGAGAAAGCGAAGTAGGCTTTGACCCTAACCCCACAAATCCGGTAACTCCCGGGGTGTTCCGGACCACCTGCCAGACGTCGTCATCCATGTAGCAGCGGACCATTATGTAGCCTGGGAAAACCTTCTTTTGAGATGTGACTTTCTTGCCATTTTTAAACTCAGTCACATCTTCTACTGGAATCTCAACCTCGAAGATCCTCTCCTCCATGCCCATTGATGCAATTCTGGCCTGGAGGTTAGATCTAACCTTGTTTTCGTATCCCGCATAGGAGTGGATGACATACCAGTCACCACTTCGGTCGTATGGGCTTTCTAACAGCTCAAACTCGACCGCTTCGTCCTCGGCGCCATCGTTTAGGAGGGTGTCTTCATCGACAACCCCCACAGTGAACTCGTCCTCAACAAGAGAACCGTCCGCGGCAACCTCAAATTCGTCTGTAAATTCTGACACCTTATTGTTCAACCGATCATTTGAAAAGGAATATCACTAGACGCGAGAAGAGGACGTTGAGCAAAAATATAAGCGTTACGGCAAAGGTAAGCGTTACCAGCACGACGGCCGAGTAATTCCTGACTTCCTTCTTCGAGGCCCAATCGACCTTTTTAAGCTCGCCCTTGACCTCATTGAAGTACTGCTTCGGGGAGGTCCTTCGACCACCCTCCTGCCGGGTTCGTTGAGCGGGCGCGGCCTTTTGGGCGAGGGGCTGTCCGTCCTGGTCAATTTGACCTTGACGCTGAAGTAATCTCTTAGTTTCGCGGTTCATGGTGATCACCAATAGCTAGTCGACGAGCAGGGCAGGAGGGACTCGAACCCCCAACCCCCGGTTTTGGAGACCGGTGCTCTACCAATTGAGCTACTACCCTACAGTGCCCTACCAACATAGCGGCACATAGGACTCAATAAGTCTAACCGGGTTAACTCCGGTTCCGGATAGTGAAATTGGTAGCGGTCCAAATCAATACAAAAAAAGTCAATATCAAGGCGGCTGAAACGGCAAAAAAGGACACGGATGCCCTCTTAGAGCCAGCAACGCCGCTCAAAAAAGTCAAAAACCTCTCAGATGGCTCAGCAGAGCGAGGTTTCAGATGCCCCTCCAACTTCAAACGCGCAAACTCTAATCTGCAAGTTTCACACGCCCTAACGTGGGCATAGACATCAAGTCTCGTTGGCATACGCGAGTCAAGCAGCTCTTTAAGCTCTGCTTGGCCCATGGCGCAAGCTGCCGTGCCAAACTGCCCACCAGAAGCGACGCCCGTTCTCAAAATACCAGAATTTCGACCGGGGTCAATTCATTTGGCAACTAGACAGCACGGGGAAGTTCACCTTCGTTTTCTTCGAAGTCTTCCAGATAATCGTCGACAGCAACCAAATCGCAGGCGGGGTCGCCGCTTTTTTGATTGCCCAGCCAGGAAAGCGCTTGAGCCAGCCTCTTTCGCGCTCTGTGCAACCTCACCTTGGCTGTTGCCTCAGATATGCCGAGCTTCTGAGCTATCTCTGAGTGGGCCATCCCGTAGATATCTCTAAGCACCACTACCGTGCGAAGCTTCTGAGGAAGCTTCCTAAGTTCGGCGTCTATATCGAACTTAAGGGTAACCCGAAACATAGATTCCCGGTCTGCCTCTTGAGATCGATCCATATCGCTCTCCTCCGAAAGGGGCTTCTCCCGCTTCTTCTTCCTTAAATCAGCCTGATGAGAAGAGGCACAGTTGGAGACGATCCGAAACATCCAAGTCTGGAAGCTCGCATCACCCCTAAACCTTTTAAGCGACCTGAAGGCGCGAATGTACGAGTCCTGCAGCACGTCGTAGGCATCTTCAAGATTCCCAACCAACTTAATGGCAAGTTTGAGATTATCGCGATAGGTCAACTTGACCAGCTCGCCAAAGCTCTCAGTGGAACCCTGCTGGGCCTGCTCGACAAAGCGCTTCAAAGACTCAGCACGCTCGGTCACCGTCTGGGTCTACCTAGTCTCTTTATGGAGGGTATGCTGACGCTCCCAGCTGCAATACTTCTTCATCTCGATGCGCTCACGATCATTCTGCTTATTCTTGGTCGTGATATAGTTACGCCTCTTGCACACTTCGCAAGCGAGGGTCACCTTAATACGCTTTTCGTTCTTTGCCATGCAAAACCAAACCCCACTCGGGTGAAAAATCTAACCACTTGAGCATAGCCTATTCCAAGAACTACATCGTCTCAAAACAGGCTATCCGTATCTCCATCACCCCTTTGAAGATCCGAGCGGCTTAACCAGCCCTTTCAGAAGCCAACTACGCCACAGAGCAGCTGAGCCACTCCCCGACGATCTAAAAACGTTCTCGATATGGTCGACTCGCGCCACAATTAGTACACCGTTAAAAAGCGGCTTTAGCCAAGACGACAAGGACTTTGCGAACGCGACAAACTGGATAGCATACTCCGGTAGCGGCGGTCGGACTCGAACCGACGACCCCACGATTATGAGCCGTGTGCTCTTACCTACTGAGCTACGCCGCCAGAGAGCCCCCTGTCGGAA
>JAKBHQ010000447.1 GCA_021836665.1 Thermoplasmata archaeon | reverse complement strand
GCCGAGAAGGGAGATGGCATCGCTGATCAGTTTTTCTTCAGGGCGCAGGAGGGTGTCCGATTCGATCCAGCGGATCAGGGCAACAAGTTCACTGTGTGAGTACGAATCGATCAAACCGAGCCCGGAACGGACCGGCATAGGTTGGCTTCTGGCAGCGGCTTGCGGGGAGGACGGGGCCAGAATCGGATAGGGCTCGTCGATTCGGGGCGTAGATGGCGGGTTTGAGTTGGCGCGTGCGACGGCGGTCCTATAGGCTGTTACGGCCCGGGCGATCTCGCCTTCCCTGCGGCGAAACCATTCTGTGGACCTTATGCGATGGAATTGCCAGCCAAGACGTTCAAGGTGCTCCTGGCGGAGCCGGTCCCGATCTCTAGCTGTGGCCGAGGAATGGTAAGTGACTCCGTCGCATTCTATGGCGAGGACCATGCGACCAGGTTGAGAGGGGTGTTGGGCGACGTAATCGATCAAATAACCGGAGCATCCCCACTGTGCAATGAGCGGGATACCGGCCTTGGTGAGCTGAGCTTCCACGTCGCGCTCGAAGGGGTTAAGGTCGGGCTTTTCCTTGGCAGCATCGCCAAGTGTTCTGCCCCCCGATTCAGCATAAGCTAAGTAGCGACCCAGCATCTTGGCTCCCTCGGCTCGCAGTTTGATCGGGTCGAGATCTGCGGAAGTAAAGCTGGAAACGACCGTGACCCGTTTGCGGGCCCGAGTAATGGCCACGTTGAGGCGGCGTTCGCCCTTGTCGTTGTTTAGCGGCCCGAACCGGTGCAGCATGCGACCGTCGACGCTTTTGGTGTATCCGACGGTGAGAATGATGGCGTCTCGCTCATCGCCTTGGACTCGTTCGAGGTTTTTCACGAAGAGCTTGTCTTTAAGGGCGGCGGCCGAGGTCTCACCGGTGACAAATCTGTCCAGCACATCGTCGGTCTGCCGAACCCGGCGAAGGACCTCATTGATGCGATTGGCATGCTTGATGCCCATGGCGATCACCCCGAGCGACTCTTGCGGGCGGGTGCGGGCGTGGTCGGCGATAAGAGCGACTACCGTGTTGACCTCGTCGGAAGCGGAGTCTTCCTCGCCCACTTGCCCCGATCGCCACGGAACGTATACGTGTCGGATCGGATCATCGATTCCAACTCCTGGGAAGGTGGTCATGTTATAGTCGTAAAGTGACGCTTGGGAGTTAGAGAAGGCAATAAGTTTTTCGTCCTTGGAGCGGTAGTGCCAACGGAGTGTGCGGGTCCCGACGGGTGGGGGAAGGATGGCGGTCAGCTGGTCTAGGACCGACTCGACATCAGCCAGAACTGAGGTGTCCAAAGCTGCTTCGGCCTCCTCATCGTCGACTCCACCGCCGGAGGGCGAAAAGAAACTGGTCGGAGGTAACTGCTTGGTGTCGCCGGCGACGATGACGCGGTCAGCCCTGGCGATCACCCCAGCGGCGTCGTGCGGGGTTACCTGAGATGCCTCGTCGAAGATGGCAACATCGAAGCAACGCTGCATGGGTAGCAGTTGAGAGACGACTAGTGGCGACATGACCCAGCAAGGCTTGAGTGCGCCGAGTACGTCTGGGGCGGCCTGGTATAGATTGCGCATTGGCATGAACCGCCGCGTGAGCGCCGCTTGCTTGGTGACCAGCTGAGATTGGTCAGGGAACTGGTCGCGTACGGCTGTGATCCGCTCGGCGACGGCGCGACGCACCCGTTGGGGACCAGATGCGATGTGACTATTGTCAGCGGTAATGAACTCGCTGACGTTGAGGCTAATGGCAGCGCCATCGAAGGTGCCGACCGCCGGATCATTGATAGAAATGTCCTCCAGGATAGACGCAATCCAGACGGATTCGAGAGCGGCTAGGGCGCTGTCCACGTCGATGTTGCGAGCGGTTAAGTCGTCGACGAGGCATGCAAGCCCGGCCCGACACAGGTTGGCCCGGAGACGGGTGAGCTCCGGCAGTTTGGAAACCGTCTCGGTGTCCGCAGCCAGAGAATTGAGAAGTTTGCCGAGCGCCTCAAGCTCCAGATGCTCCAGGTCGGACCCAACGTAGGCACCCAGCGCTCGGAGCTCGCTGGACAGCTGCTCGTAGGCATCCTCGGTCCCAACTAAGCCCAATGGCAGGCGAGGCGAGCCTCCGTCGATGCTGACCTGAGCCCACCTCTCTGCCTGGGCAGATGCAGTGGTCACGGCCTCCAGCAGGCGGGCGGAAGACACTTCCACGCCAGCCTTTAAGCAGCTGCGCAGTTGCTTCTTGGCTGTCCGGTAGTCACTATTGATCATGGAGCCGACGAAGCGCGATCCGGCCTTGGAGGCGGGAGCCATTGCCTTAGCGAGCTGCCCTAGGCGCAGGTTGTAAATTGTAGGTTCGAACATGTCGAGGGTGACCTTCGCTCTGTCAAGGAGCTGAAAGACCCGAGACCAGCTGGCCACATACTGCGGCGGTCGCAGCCCGCAATCGGAAAGCAGATTCGAGAGGCGGACGGAGATTTGTGGCCAGGTTTGGGCTGACACTTTCGAGGCCGCATTCAAAGCGGCTTGGGCCTCAGTCGGGTTTGAGATAGTCCCGGCGGCTAGAGCGGCTGCCCATGGGCTTGTAACCACGGACAAGCCGAGCCCTCCCATGTTGACGTACTCCCGCAAGATTTCGCGGGTCTGCTCGTAAGCCTCTGCTCCGAGTGCCTTGAGTTCCGCACCGCGTAGCCGCTGGACCGACCGCTGTGTTTCAGGAACTCCGATCAGTCGAGCCTGCGCCTGGTACACCGAGAGGCCCCACGGCTGTCGCTGGGAGTGCAGAGCGTTATCGTGGCGGACCAGATCTGCCCGACGCCGAATCAAAGTCCGCTGCACGCTAGCCACATCGGGAAGGCCGATGCTGGAAGCATTCGCCAGCGCCTTGGCCAGGTCCTGAGCCAGCTTGCGCTTCGAAGCCACCCCTTCATGCAAGTCAAGTACCAGATCTGCGAGGCCGTTGGAGGCTAGTTTGTCTACCACGGCATCGATGGCGGCCCTTTTCTCTGCAACGAAAAGCACCTTCTTGCCCTGTGCCGACAAGGTGGCGATCAAATTTACAATCGTCTGAGTCTTTCCAGTCCCCGGCGGACCCTCAACCACTAGGTCGTTGCCCTGGACGGCCGCGTTGATTACGTAACTCTGGGATGAGTCAGCATCGAGCACCAAGAACTCGTCCTGCGGGGCCACTCGGTCAGGCTCTGATACCTGTACCTGTACCTGGCGGTCCCGGATGGCCTGCTGGGCGGGGAGATGGCCGGCAATCGCGCAGAGTAAATCGGAAGCGACCAGGGCGTCCATACCGTTCTCGATGTCCTTCACCATTTCCCGCTTGGCATAAGAAAAGTTGCCTAACACCATGCGAGGTGCGATCGAGAAACCCTCTACTGTGGAAGCAGCTTTGGCCAATCGGTTTAACAGCGCGGTCGGGTCCGGAGCTCCCGCGCCATTATCGTCGAGCAGGTCGAGCAGCTCCTCTGCGTCCATATTTAACTCGAAATCCTGGTTGAGGACATAAAGCAGGGTGGGGTTGATCTCCCATTCTTCCGTTAGCACCAGGTCGAAGCTTTCCTCGGCGCGGCCCCGCGGCGTCAGATCGGCCTGACGCAAAAGCACTGGCGCAGCTGGGTCCCCTGTTTTGCGGTCGTTAGTCCATGTGGCCATTCCCCAGGCCAAAAACAGCGTTCGAAGACCCCGTTCTTCAAAGTTTTCGGTGGCCTTAGCACGGATCGTTCGGACACGCTTCGACGCCTCAGCCTGGCCTTTCTCCCCGAAAAGCGCCGTCATCGTCACCGGGTGCAAGCTGAGCAGCTGCTCGACCGCCACTTCGCTAGCCGATGAGCCTGGCCCAAGATCGAGCGTACCGACCTTCAGGTCTCGGTAGTACAGCAGTGTGTTTTTCCCAGTCAGGTCCAACAGCTGAGTGACCCAAAACCGCTGGGCCCGCTCAATGGCCTCCACCCGGCCTGGCTCGAGGTCTGATACCCTCTCGGTGCTGTTTCCTGCGATATTCATTGCTTCGCTACATTCTCGGCTATGCCCAGCGAACGCCCAGATGCTGCCATCACGACTCCCCCTCCGACTGCCTAAACATTTCTATGGATATTAGGGGGCCTTGAAGATTACAGCTTTACCCGGCACTTTTCGATTTCCGCATTGGGAACTTTGTCAAGAGACAGATGCTGCCGACTTGTACAGCGTCTGCGGGAATCAATCTGTGCGATTCCAGCCCTCTGATCGCCAGGCGGTCGCGAGCTGGCAGCCGAGGCGACCGACAAGTTTCTCCTGTCTAGGTCTCAACTGACGTCAGAATTCTGCTGCGGCTTGAAGTCTTCTTTACGCAGGCCATTGAAGAAAACCGGCGAGGTGATAATTCTGCCGGTCGCCTCGACAATGTTGGGTCGGACAAAAGTATTTCGATGTGGTTGGGAAGAGGGTACACCAGCTGAGGTCCTAGTCGTCGCTACTGTGTATTGTGTTCCTCGTACGAGGACAACCTAAGCTAAGTCAGCAGCCAATTAATGTCGGAACTTAGTGTAGCGCGCCCGGGCAACTGCTCACTTTTGACGGGCTTTGCATTTAGAAGCTGCAGATTTAAAAATGCGACTTTAGGCGGCACCCTTCATAGGCCTGATTAATCTGGCAGCAGAAACCCCTGAGGCATTCGTAAAGATGGCCAGAAATCCAATGTCGCCAAACAATTACTAATTCCATAGTGGCTAATGTCGCCATCGCGGTGCTGACGTCGATACTTCGCCTGCTCATTAGTACTTCTAGATCAGCAAAAGAGAATTATGTGAAGCTCTTGCAGTCTTCAGTAGCAGGGTAGTCAAAAGTTTTTTAAAAGTGAGATTTTGTGGTCCGAACGGGATCGTAAATAACTATTTGTTCCGTTCTGCTAATCCATTCGAGATTCTATATACCAAATACCATATTTCCTGGAAAGCGCTGCGGCCTTCTACTTAAGAGCACATTTTTGCAGACACTTTTTCGAGAATCTCTTGAGTAAAATCGTGGCACCTTTACCTTTGCAGCAAGTCATGTCCATACTCTCATATCAGTGGTCCAGTTTCTGGGGTCCAGCTCATCGGGGCAAACTTGGTTGAATGGATAAGTCGAGGTGTTTATTGAAGAGACTGCTTGAAGAACTTACATACGACGAGCTCTTTGCGAGCGTCGCCGAAGCTTAAAGGCTTCTAGATCGCAACAGTGGGGAGTACGACAAGCATTGGCGTCGTATCCCCCTTGGCTATATGTTTCCAGCTGAGTTCGTTTTTCTACAGATACATAAACAGCGACGTGTCCTATGCGAAGCATTACGATCACTTAGGCGAGGGCAAAATCCACAAAGGGCAAGAAACTCCGCACAGAGAAGTGAAACGAGTGAACACTTTGAATCAACGCGTAATAACAGCGATAGGCTGCTTGTTTGCAAGCAGCCTATCGCTGTTGTCGAGGGTTGGAGACTGAAAAACTCAAACAGGTATGACGCGACATCAGTAGCTGTGAAGGCGTTGGTACCGGCAAGCAATTAGGAAGAACCTGGGAAGCCGGACATAGACGTCCGGCTAAAGTTGCCCGAGAGCCTAAGCCTTCTGAGCGGGGGATCGTTAATTGACGATCCCCCGCTCACGACGGCCCTTTTAAGTTCTGGCTAGTGCTTCGCGTCCATCAGAGCAACGAACAGCGAATCGACCGACGAAGCTGGCGCAGAGCAGTTGTCGATACGGTCCTAGTGATTTACTTTTTTTCAGAACTTCCCATGACGTCTTCAGACATAGCATCTGGTCCGCCCATTTCATCCTCAGGTAGGGCGTCTGTTCCGCCCATGACGTCTTCAGACATAGCATCTGGTCCGCCCATTTCATCCTCAGGTAGGGCGTCTGTTCCGCCCATAACGTCTTCAGACAGGGCGTCTTTTCCACCCATAACGGTCGCTTGACTGGACTTATCGTCGCTTGCAGCCATGGTCCCTCCTCAGGAGCGCAATCAATCCGCAGCCTAGTAGCGGCCCAGCTCGGATCGGTCCAGCGAGCGTGCCACGATTACGGAGAGAAACTTTTCTAGAGCGACAACGAGGACTATGACACTTGCACTTTTAATTTAGCATCCTGCGGGTTTCGATAAGTTAGCCTTCTAGGCCGGAGGAGAGATCTAAAAGTTGCGGTCTTTAGAACTTGCTGACCAGGTAAGTAAAGAGGCGGAATTTAATAAGTGAGGCGAGGGC
>JAKBHQ010000224.1 GCA_021836665.1 Thermoplasmata archaeon | reverse complement strand
GGAGTGCATGTGGCTCGTAATCCAACCGAAGCCGGCGAGATCATGGTCGACATCGTAAAGGGCCTGTAGTCACCCTAATTAGGGAAATCTTTCAAGTAAATGTCAGTTTTAGGATCGGCGGCTCTGTCGCCGGTCCTTTTTACCTTAGGGTGTCTGTTTGATGAAACTTGCCGTGTTGGTGTCTGGCTCTGGAACGATCCTTGAAGCTATATATGAATCGGGCGTTGAAGTTGCGCTGGTGATCTCCGATCGACCTTGCCGAGGCCTCGAAGTCGCCCGCTCAAACTCCACAGAGGCCCTGCTCCTCGAGAGAACCCTCTTCAACGAAGATTTTGATCGTGAAGGTTATACATCGCAACTAGTCGATTCGCTCTTGTCTCACGGGATCGAGGTTGTCGCAATGGCGGGCTTCGGAACGGTCTTAACCGAAGCCATTCATGACGCCTACAAAAACAGGGTTCTAAATACACACCCCTCGCTGCTTCCATCGTTTCCTGGTTGGCATGCCGTTAGGATGGCGCTAGATTACGGAGTAAAGCTCACTGGCTGCACCGTCCACCTAGCCACGCTCGAAGTCGACTCAGGACCTATTATCGCTCAGGGGGCGGTACCGGTATTGCCCGACGACACCGAGGAAACTCTACATGAGAGGATAAAGGCGGTCGAGCGCGTGCTCTACCCGAAGGCCATTTTGCAGTTCATCGATGATATCTCCCGGGATTAGACCGTTCGATTTTCCCTCTGATTACCCCAAGGTGAAAATGTGCAACTAACCTGTTTGGCGTCACAGCGGCGCACTGACAGGTGGTAGATTTGCGGGCCTTACTCTCCCTATACGACAAGACTGGTATCGAGGATTTTGCTAGGGGACTAAGACGAGCTGGGGTAGAAATTCTGGCCAGTGGTGGTACGTCTCAGCGACTGAACCAGGCCAATATTGATCACGTGTCGACCGATGTGCTGACCGGTTTTACCGAGATGCTTTCTGGTCGAGTCAAGACGCTGCACCCGAAAATCCATGCTGGAATCCTCGCTGATAGGTCCAACCCGGATCATCTAAAAGATCTTGCTGAACATGACGTCACGCCAATAGACCTCGTAGTAGTAAACCTGTATCCTTTTGAGTCCGACCCGGGGATCGAACTTATAGACGTCGGGGGACCCACCATGATCAGGGCGGCCGCAAAGAACTGCAAATTTGTTGCAGCGGTGGTAGATCCGAGCGACTACTCAGCGGTGCTAGCTGAGATTACCGAAAATGGCGAGGTGTCTCTGGAAACCAGATTGTGGCTGGCACGTAAAGCTTTTACCGTAACTGCTCGATACGACGACGCAATTTCGTCGTGGTTCGAATCTCAACTAAAGGAAAAAGAAAAAGAAAAGGAAAAGGAAAAGGAACTGGAATCAGAGCCTCTGTTTCCCAAGGAGATCTCCTTGAAGTTGTCGAAGGTAGGAGATCTCCGGTACGGGGAAAATCCCCATCAATCCGGGGCCCTTTATAGCGACGGCACTTCCATCTGGGACAAGGCCGAGTGGATCGGAGGAATTTCGCCTTCGTATCTAAATGTATTTGATGCAGATGCGGCTTGGCGTCTGCTTTGGGACCTAGAGGCTGAGAACAGCTGTGTCATCGTGAAGCACGCCAACCCCTGTGGGGTAGCAGTCGCCTCTACCATGGAAGAGGCCTACACCCGAGCCTTCGAATGCGACCCATTGTCGGCATTCGGGGGGATTGTCGCGATAGCTGGCGAGGTCGGGGAATCGTTAGCCGAAATTATTTCCCAGAAGCCCAAGGCAGACCTTATCGTAGCGGAGGCCTTCGATCCGCTCGCTGTGGAAATTCTCAACACAAAACGGAAGAGTACTCGCCTCCTCAAACTCGCCAGAGCTAAGCCCGCAAAGACGCAACTCCGTTCACTAGTTGACGCCTACCTCGTGCAGGGCCCCGACGGTATCGATGACTCTTCCACCTGGACGCTAGTTTCTGGGGATTTGCCAGACCAAGAGTGTATGCGGGACCTTGTTCTTGCGTGGAAGGTATGTGCACGCACCTCTTCAAATGCGATCGTCATCGCTAATGGGCAGCGGGCAATTGGAATCGGTGCTGGCCAGCAGAACAGGGTGGATTCGGCGCGTATTGCGGTTTCAAAGGCCGGAGATGGCGCCCGTGGGGCATCTGCGGCATCTGATGCATTTTTCCCCTTTCCAGACGGGTTGGAGACCTTGGCCGCAGCGGGGGTGCGAGCGGTAGTTGCCCCGAGTGGGTCGATAAAGGATAAAGAGATCATCGAGGCCGCAGAAAGGTTAGGAATGATTTTTTTCCACACCGGACAAAGGCACTTTAGGCACTAGTTTCGAAGACGGCCTAGAAAAGCGCCAAGAAGAGAAGAAAAAGGGATTTTATGACCGCGCAGATACTAGATGGGGAAGCCGTCGCTAAGAGCATTAGAGACAGAGTCGCAGGGACCGTCGCCGAACTCGAGGGGAAGAATAAAGGGGTAGGTCTAGGAACCATCCTCGTTGGGGACGATTCTGCCAGCGCCAGATACGTCGAGATGAAGCATAAGGACTGTGCTGAAGTCGGGATCGGTTCTGTCCACGGAAACCTTCCAGCTTCCGCCAGCACAGAGGACGTTCTAGCCAAGGTGCATGAGTTCAATTCGAACCCGGAGGTAGACGCCTACATCGTCCAACTGCCACTTCCAAAAGGAATTGACGAGCAGAAGGTTCTTGCGGCGATCGACCCAGCTAAGGATGCCGACGGACTCCATCCCTTCAACCTTGGGCTATTGGTTATGGGCCGTCCGGGCCCTATAGCGTGTACTCCGGCGGGAATCTTGGAACTACTCGCCTACTACGGTGTGGATCCCTCTGGAAAGCATGTTGCTATCGTCGGACGAGGGCTTACCATTGGAAGGCCACTTGCGTTGCTTTTAAGCTTGAAGAGGCCGGGGTGCAATGCCGCCGTTTCTGTGGTCCACACTGGCGTAAAGAACTCTGATGAGATAACTAGAACGGCTGATATTGTCATCGCTGCGGCCGGGTCACCGGGCGTGATAACTGCGGATTCGATAAAGCCAGGTGCGGTCGTGGTCGGTGCGGGTACTTCGTGGGAGGGTCGGAGGTTGATTTCGGACCTCGACGATTCGGTATATGAGGTAGCTTCTTGGGCGACTCCCAGACTCGGTGGAGTCGGACCGATGACGAGGGCGATGCTCCTCGCAAACACCCTAGAAGCTGCGAAATTGGCATCTTTGAGCTGAGGGATCGCCATCTAAGCCCATCAAAGGGTTTTATTGGCATTCAGCCTAGAGGGCAGTTTTGCAACTATGAACCGCTAATTGACCGGAGCACTAGCCTCGAGAAGCTATTTCGGGTCGTATCGTGAGGTCAGCTAGGACCTGAAACGGTATTGGTGCAAATACTACTCAAGCGGAGGCTGGTTATTAGTTTCCTAGTTTGCCGGTTTCACGTCGCGTGGGGCGGGGCTGATTTCTTGTCAGCCTTCGCCCCATTGTTTATCGAGAAGGCCGCATAATCCAAGTCGACTCTGAGCGATTCGAACTGGTGTCTTTGGAACCGAAGTATGGAAAAAGGCTAAAGGACTCTACCTCGGGTAGATTGTAGGTGGCACTCGACCTGACGGTTGTACGCCGAGTTTCAGCGGTGCGAGATTAGTGACAGGACATTGCATCTATCGACCTTTGCCGCCTTGCTTGACGATGCTCGGTTGGCCACCGTTTTTGATTCGTAATTCGGATCGCGGAGGGATCAGATTTGGACAATTGGCGCCAAGAGGGGAAGACCAGAGTAATGACTGTAATGGACCACCTAAGGGGGCCATGGCCGTCCTTTTCCTTAGAGCTTTGGCCACCGAGGACACCACAGGCCTCTGCGAGGCTGAGCACGGCAATACCGCAACTAGTGGACCTCAAGCCGACATTTGTGTCGATTACCTATGGGGCGGGCGGTTCTACAAGGGAGAGAACCCATGAGTTGGTGGTCGAGTTGGCGAGTACTCAAGGTATTTTGCCCTTCGCCCATCTCTCATGTGCCGCACACAGTGTTGCGGAACTTAGAGAGATCTTGGCGAGATATTTGCGAGCGGGGGTAACAAACATCGTCGCGCTTAGGGGAGATCCTCCGCTAGCTTCGGACCTGCCGCTGCCAGATGGAGAGTTGCTATTTGCTTCACAGCTGGTTGATTTGATTAAAGGCTGCGGTCCCTTTACCGTTGCGGTTGCCGCTCATCCCGAAGGGCACCCTCAATCCAAGGATTTGTCGGAGGATCTGCATCACTTTTGCGAAAAGCTCGACAAGGCTGACTTCGCTATTACGCAGTTTTTTTTTAGGGCGGAAACATATTTTGAATTTATTGACAAAGTCCGAAGCCAGAATATCGATAAGCCTATCCTTCCAGGGATCATTGCCCCTACCTCGATATCTAGCCTGGTCAAAATGTCCGAGCTCTCTGGTGCGGTGATTCCCCAAGCCCTTAGAGACGCCCTTATGGGGGCCTCTTCGGATCCACACACTCTGCGTAAGGTTGGTGTTGAAGCGGCGATCAGTCTTGCGAGGGAACTCTTAGAAGGTGGCGTTCCGGGGATTCACGTATACTCGATGAATTCGACCGCCTCGACCGTAGAAATTCGTGAGGCCATAAAGGAATTTTACCCCTCTGGCCGCGATTCGGCGAGTTGAACCTACAGGCTAAAAATCCTTCGCCGTCACCTGAGTACTTGCGATGAACTGATCTGTCGAGTGAAGTCGATGGATCGCGAGCGCCTTGCCGTAGCGGAGCACTGCTCTGGGGCATGCTCTGGGACTTGATTTATTACGGGTTGGAAATTTGACCAAACTGAACAGCCCGTTTATAACCCAAGACCCAGCTGTTGGTAGGATCGGGGTTATGTCTGAAAAAATAACACAGTCGGCCGACGGGTCCCTTATCGTACCTGACGAGCCTATCATTCCCTTCATCGAGGGAGACGGAACGGGTGTTGATATCTGGCCAGCCGCAAAGGTTGTCTTTGACGCCGCAGCAAAGAAACACGGAAAGAATATCACTTGGCTGGAAGTACTCGCCGGAGAGAAGGCCTTCAAGGAGACGGGGAACTGGCTACCTGACGAAACCATCGACATCTTTAGGTCGTACCTGATTGGCATTAAAGGGCCGTTGACCACGCCGATAGGCGGTGGCTTCAGGTCGCTCAACGTTGCCCTGCGCCAGATTCTTGATCTATACGTTTGCTTACGTCCAGTTAGGTGGTTCCAGGGGGTTCCATCGCCTGTCCTACACCCCGAAAAGGTGGATATGGTGATTTTCCGTGAAAACACCGAGGATGTATATTCGGGACTCGAGCTTGAAGCGAATACCCCAGAAGTTAAGAGGCTTATCGAATTTCTCCACGACGCGATTGGCTGGGATATAAGGCCGGATTCTGGAATTGGCATCAAGCCGGTCTCAAAGGGCGGATCCGAGAGGCTTATTCGCGCTGCGATAAAATATGCGATCTCCAAGAACCGCAAGTCTGTGACGATGGTGCATAAGGGGAATATCATGAAGTTCACAGAGGGTGCCTTCATGAAGTGGGGATACCAGCTCGTCAAGGACGAGTTCTCTGATAGCGCAGTGGGCTGGGATGATTGTCAAGGAAAGCCTGGAGATAAAGTCCTTGTGAAAGACGCCATCGCCGACATTACTCTCCAGCAGGTACTCACCCGACCAGATGAGTTCGATGTGATCGCAACCATGAACCTTAACGGTGACTACCTTTCTGATGCACTCGCTGCCCAGGTGGGAGGGATTGGAATCGCACCGGGTGGGAACATTAACTATGTCACCGGCCATGGCATTTTTGAAGCTACCCATGGAACTGCGCCAAAGTATGCCGGCCAGGACAAGGTTAATCCCGGCTCGGTCATCCTCTCCGGCGTGATGATGTTTGAGCATCTTGGCTGGCAGGAAGTAGCCGACGATATCATCAGGGCCCTCGAGGCCACCATTGCGGACAAAGTGGTTACTTACGACTTTGCCCGCTTGATGCAGGGCGCCACCGAGGTGAAGTGCTCGGAGTTTGCATCTGCGATCGTCGATAGGCTTTAGTAAAGATATCCAAAAACTTGGTCCCGAGTCCCCCTAATGGGCTCGGGACCAAACAATGAAAGGACAGATTTTTTATGGCAGCTGCCAAATCGCCAATTCGAGTAGCAGTGACTGGAGCGGCCGGCCAGATCGGCTATTCGCTGCTTTTCCGCCTCGCAGCTGG
>JAKBHQ010000506.1 GCA_021836665.1 Thermoplasmata archaeon | reverse complement strand
GCGAAACGACTATGTCCTTCCCCATCTTGACCTCTTTGATAAGGGCGTCGACGTTCTTTCGTGCCTGAGCCTTAAATTGCTCTACGTTGCCTTGATGAAGCCAAGGCGCTCCACAGCACTTTACTCCCTCTGGCAAGGAACATTCGACGTGGTTATGTTCGTACACCCCGACCAGGTCCTTCCCAACCCCAGGGTCCATATATTCGATGAAACAGGTAGGAAAAACCGACACTTTTGCCTTACGCTCCTTGATAAAGGGCCTGAGTCGATTCTTGAACCACGTGGTAAACCTGACTTTGGCGTAGGGCGGCAAGAGCCGATGCTGTGAAATCCCCACGGTCTTTTCCATTGCCTTACGGGCCGCAGATTCTCTGTTGCCAATGGCCTTATTTGCTAAATTGGAAAACGTCACGGAGAGGCCACCCACCAAGTCGGTCCTAGCTAAAGCTTGGTCGGTAAGCTTCTGCTTGACTGATAGTTCTCCCTGGTGAACTTTGATCGCCTTTGCCCTCAACATCAATCGAGGAAAGTCCAACTCCCACTCGTGCGGTGGTACGTAGGGGCACTTCACATAGCACATTTTGCATCCGAAGCACTCATCCACCACCTTGTCTTGCTCTTGTTTCGAAAGACCTGCAACGTCGCCGTCTTTAGCGTCAATTGCATCAAACAGGCTCGGGAAGGAGGGACATAAGCCAACACAGACCCGACATCCGTGACAAATGTCATAGACCCTGGTCAGCTCCTGACGAAAATCGGCTTCGTCGAAGTAGCTTGGGTGGGAGGGGTCGTAGGTGGTAGTCATCATTCTCCATTCGATGGTCATATCCCTCGGGGCAACACTCTTCAGCCACCTCCGCGCCGACCAATGCGGATCGACTAATTGCAAGCTCTTTAACAAAAAAGTGGCTCATGCTCTGGCTTAGCACAAAATTTGGGGGTCGGCGCAATGAGTCACCAACCCCCGCAAGAATAAAAACTTATAATGCCTCTAGCCCTTGTGCAAAACGCCCAGCGTGGCTCTTCTCTGCACGGGCCAAGGTCTCAAACCACTCGGAAACCTCTTCAAATCCTTCCTCCCTCGCAGTCTTTGCAAAACCCGGATACATCTCGGTATATTCGTATGTTTCGCCGGCAATCGCAGACTTGAGGTTCTCCTCCGTCGGTCCAACGGGCTCGCCGGTGACGGGATCACCTACTTCGGCCAAAAAGTCAAAGTGCCCAAAGGCATGGCCAGTCTCACCCTCTGCTACCGAGCGAAAAAGCGCCGCTGTATCTGGATAGCCTTCGATATCGGCCTTCTGGGCAAAGTAAAGATAACGCCTGTTGGCCTGTGACTCGCCGGCGAAGGCCTCCTTTAGGTTTTCCTGGGTCTTAGAACCCTTAAGTTCCGCCATGTCTGTTTCTCCTTGTTGTTTGTTCTGATCTATTTATTTTGATCTATCTGTTCTGATCTATTTTCTGCAGGTGGACAGTTTGATTTACATTCTGGTGGACCACCTAGGCCACCAGAGCGCGCCGATACGACTGTGTCTGGCGAGTCTCTATGGATTCCGCTCAGTCTGACGGCACTTTTTGCCTTGAACCGACCTCCTGTTGGTTTGCGCTATCAAGGTCGATCTTCTGGCATACCTCGCATACACCCCTTAGAATTACCTCGGCCCGGGTGACAAGAAATACTACGTCGCTACGCCCGTTAAAAACTCGTTCTAACGGTCCTAAGTCAATGTCGGCAACCGACCCACACACCTCACAAACTAGGTGCTGGTGGTCGTGATTAACATTTGGATCAAATCGCATCGAACCGCCACCAAGTTCTAAAAGCGTGACCATGCCCAATTGTCCAAGCTCGTTTAAGGTCTGATATACGGTCTTAAGTGATACCGTAGGCATATCTTGCTGAACCATCCGAAAGATGTTCTCGGCTGTAGGGTGCTCCGTATTTTCGGCGAGGAGATCGAATATCCTCTGTCGCTGCGGGGTAACTTTTTTACCCTCGGCCCTAAAACGAGTCTCCATCTCCAGAGCGGCAACTTTCCGATCCTGTTTCACGAAGAATTCCCTTTATTCACACTAGTTAGCAACTAACAATCATTTACGAATATTCCGAACCTGGAATCATTCGTCTACAATCCGCAATATCGAACAACTAGCTCGACCATCACAAACTCGTCCGCAAAAAATAGCCTTAGATCCCTGCGAAATAGCCCTATTGTCCAACTATGCCCTAGTGTGGTATCACAACAGTTTGGACCTATAAAGGGCATCCACCATCGTCCAGGAATAACAAGAGGTTTCATGAATAGTTCGCTCAAAGATTACGACGTACTAGTCGTAGGAGGAGGTGCTACGGGATCAGGCGTTCTTTTGGATGCGGCATCGCGTGGCCTCAAAGTGGCGTTGGTGGAGTCTGACGATATAGGTTCCAAGACGTCATCCGCGTCTTCTAAATTAATCCATGGTGGCCTTCGCTATCTCGAACGCGGCGAGGTTCGACTCGTCGCCGAGAGCCTACGAGAGAGAGCAATCCTGCAAAAGACGGCGTCCCACTTGGTGAAACCCTTGGGATTTGTGATACCTGTACACTCCCGAAGCAGGTTGAAGGGGGTTTCAAAACTATTCGGCCTCTCCGCAACACTCTGGGGTTACGACCTCGCCGGATCCATAAGGTCCTCTAAGGCGCATAGGAGACTCGGCGTCGATGAAACCCTCAAACTCCTTCCGACCCTCCAAAGAGAGGACTTAGTCGGTTCCCTTCTATATCATGACGCTTTTGCTGACGACTCACGCCTTTGCCTCAATGTCTGCATTACCGCCCAGAAACATTTTGGTGCGGATATCTTCACTCATACTAGAGTTGAAGGTTTTACCAGCCCCGGAGCTTCAGGGTATGCGGAAGTAAACTGCCTACCCGATACGTCCGTCGGAGATGGACAACCCTTCACGTTGCGTTCGAGGGTGGTCGTTCTTGCCGGCGGACTGGCTAACGGGGCTTTATCCGAATTGGCGAGATCCAACTCCGGAGTAGGTATAGTACCGGCGAAAGGGGTTCACCTCGCGGTACACGGATCAAAACTTCCACTCAACTCGGCCGGTGCGATAGAAGTTGGAGACGGACGGCGAATATTCGTCGTTCCATGGGGCGAGTACTCATACTTCGGCACAACCGACACCCCATTTAATGGCCCAGTTTCTGCACCCGATATCGACAATTCCGACGTCGAATACCTCCTGTCAGCGATAAATGCTCGCTTCTCGACCAAGGTCTCAAAAGCCGACATTACCGGGGGTTGGTCTGGTTTAAGGCCACTATTGAAGCCGGATATCGATGCTTCTGACACCACGGAGCTTTCGAGAAAGTATGAGATCCTCACTCCGACCCCTTGGGCGATAGTTGTCGCTGGTGGCAAGCTAACCACCTATCGAGCGATGGCTCAATCGGCGGTTGATCTTGTGTGTGAAAAGCTGGACCACCAGCGAAATTCAATGACATCAAGGATCAACTTGGTCGGCTCCTATCCGGTATCAGACCGTGCCCAACTGACGGCTAGGGTCAGATCACACCTCCCCAGCCAACTCGGTTCCGAAACGCTAAATTCAGTCACCACTCACCTCATAGAGCGTTATGGAGCTCAGGCAGTATCGGTAATCAAGACGATGGGGCAAGACCCCTCGTCTTATCAGGCCCTAGCAGGCGGAGATCTAGTCGGAGAGTTCGAATACCAGATAAAACACGAACTGGCCTCTTCGGTCAGCGATCTACTAATGAGAAGGTCACGGATCGCGATACTCGACCATTCCAAAGCAGAGTTAGAACTCGAGGCAGCCTCCGACGCAATTGCTAGATATAAGGAACTTAATACCTCTCAAATCGAGGCACAAAAGACGCAGTTCTTGTCTTCCATTGCCCGGCTTAGAGTTGGAAACGGCTAACAGAGCCGACGCCGCTAGCACGACCTAAAAAGATCCAAGTCAAACTTCAGAAAGGTAACCTCCGATGACAGTGCTGGTAATCGACATCGGATCCTCTTCCATTAGGGCCTCCGAAGTCTCGCTCGTCGACTTGATGCCCAGATTTATCGCCCAGGTCCCCACTAAGCAATTGAGTCCCGCTCCGGGAATAGTGGAAATCGATACCGTTGGACTGAAGAGGGCAATTTTAGAGGTCGCCGAAGCCGCAATAGCCGACGCCGGAAGTCGTCTCGAATCCATTGCAATTGCGTCGCAACGAGCGAGCGCGATACTTTGGGACAAGGCTTCGAATAAGTGTTGGCCGACCGGAATCTCATGGCAGGACCTCCGCACCGCTTCCACCTGTCTTATGTGGCGCTCCCAGGGGTTGGAGCTTGCACCTAATGAGACCGCCACCAAGTACGTGGAATTACTGAGGACAACCGAGGGGCAAATCGCCCAGCCGGCCCTAGGGACAATTGATAGCTTTGCGGTTAGTGTACTAACTAAAGGCGAACTTCACATATCGGACATTACTAATGCCGCGACCACCGGTCTGATCTCATACGATGGCGGCGGCTACGACTTACAGCGCATCGACAAGCTCGGAATTGACCACTCTTTCCTTCCCAAACTCGTGGAACCAAAAGGTACTATGGGTGTCGCGACTGCGCTTTCGAGACCCCTGCCGATCACCGCTTTAATCGGAGATCAGCAGGCATCGATGATCGGTCAGGGTTGCGTGACACCGGGATCTGCGAAATTGACCCTCGGGACCGGTGCGATGCTTGATCTATACGTCGGAGAAAAGCGGCC
The DNA here is from genome assembly GCA_021836665.1 of Thermoplasmata archaeon. The sequence goes on along the minus strand of JAKBHQ010000506.1, from coordinate 1,528 downwards.
AGGCTTCGAACGCAAGGGAGAATTCGGGTGCTTTCCAATTGCGATAGACCGTAATGATTCCGTACTCACCTGGGGCATCGAGGCAATCGGCCTGTCCGCCGGTTCCTGTATCGAATGGATGGCGAGTTCCTTTGGCCTAGCCAACAGCGTAGAAGCCTCCGAAGCTATGTCGCTGAGGGCTAACCCAAATGATCAGAGTCTCTTCGTACCTTCATTAGCGGGTCAAGGCCCTCCAAAATGGGACTTTGGTGCCAGGGGGGCCTTCTTTGGCATGGGTCGTGGAACCGGAGCCAACGAACTATTCCAGGCGGCATTTCGAGGCATTGCTCATATGTCCATGGATCTGTTGGAATCCGCAGAAGCCGATGGAAACCTAGAGATTCAACGACTGATGGTCGACGGGAAAATGACCACCAATTCTGAAATGGTTAAACATTTAGCGGCCGCAACGGGACTTCCAATACTTCTGTCAAAGTCCGTAGAGGCTACAACGCTCGGAGCAGGACTGCTAGGACTGATCGGCATGGGTGAACTAGCTGGCCTCGATGAAGTTGCATCCCTTGACCTACCGGCGACGGCAATTGAGGTTCCAGAGCCTCGGGGAAGTCAAAAACAGCTCCAATCGAGACAAGCCTGGCGGGCGGCGAGGGATGAAACAATGGGTGAAATACCAGCGCTCTCTATGGTCAGCTTCTAGTGGAGCGTTGAAAATTTGGCCTGCTTGGCTAATATTTTGTTCTTTTCATATGCGCCTTATATCTGCTAAAAAGTTGGGCACGGGTTTAGCTCTTTCCCAAAGAAGTCTGCATGAGATATTGGAGGTATACTTAGCTCGACTTTCGAACTGTCCAGCCACAATCACCGCCACAATAAATCACCGCCACAATAAATCACCGCCACAATAAATCACCGCCACAATATTCGCCGCCCCAGTAGTTGTCATTCCCTCCCTACGAAATAGAAGAGTTTTCAACCAGGGCCCATTTGACAAGCTCCCGAAGTTAGAGCTTCGCTAGAGCAACGCTGTCGATACTCATCGATTTGATGAAAAGGAGTGGCGATAGGTCAAAAATTCCGGTCCTGTCCCTTGAGAATTACACCAACTCGCTGCACGTGTGGGTTGGGAGATTTCAGATCCAACACCCGCATGTCTGTTGCGGTGAGCCATTGAAACCATGTCAAATGCCCATTGGAGTACGAAGCCCTTCTCCAACTGACCTGTAAGGCAACCTGCCGTCCAGGAGCCCAACTTGGCTTATTTGCAAAGGCCGTCCGAACAGCCGAAGAAAGCAGCGAAATTAGGGCCAGTGGAGGAGGGACACCGCAAGGCCCGAACCATCCTTTACTACATCGAGGGGCGACACAGAAAATTGCTCAAGGAACGGTCCACAATCTAAGGTGAAGTGCGGGTGGGCCAACCAGCGATTATCAGAAGCGACTATCGTATTACCACTGACGAGGTCGCTACCGGGACGGTTAGGATTTGCTCGCATCTTTGTCCGCCAAGGAAAGGCCCGATTGAGGGATC
>JAKBHQ010000457.1 GCA_021836665.1 Thermoplasmata archaeon | reverse complement strand
CGCTGGGTATCGCACGACAGTGCGATCTTGATAAATCAGATATTTATAGGGAAAGGAGCCGTGCTTGGTTCATAAAGGTCTTTTCTAACCAGCTCCATTGTTGTTAGTTTCCCTTGTTTGAGAGACCCATGTTCTGCCAAGTAAGCAGGATATGGGTCTCTTTTTGATGACCTAACAGTTGGAAGCGACCCACTGCAACCCCTAGCTCGCGTCCCGCCAATCTCGCCTTTATGCCAGGTGTCATGGTACTAACAGCCGTGTTCACCATCGGTTTGATCGCACAGGCTGGCGGTCTATCAACGTTCACCCATCTGTTTGGATAGCCAGGGAGTCACCTATATTGAATCGCAACCAATTTGGGAACAACTCGGCGCAGATTTTTTTCGAGTTGTGTCGATATATAGGTAGACAGTCGTGTTTTTAGGAGTGAAGATGAAATTGCAGAAGTTTAGAACAGTAGCAGGAATCGGGCTAGCGGCACTAACGCTGGCGGCATGTGGGTCTAGCCAAGGCGCTCAGGTTCTTACCGTGCCGACCACACGGGCCCCCTTGCATCACTTGGACGGCTTGTACGTGGGCAACTACAAGGGGAATGATGCTCAGGCGATAGTCGCGGCGAAGAGGTTCGCTCATCTACTAACAGCTCTAGAATATGAGATGTTCACCTCGCACGGCAGCACCACAACGATAGCTGCAACGCAAAACGATTTACAACACTACGCATCGCCAGCCCTGTACAAGTCTGAAATGGCATGGTTGACCACACATGCCAATAAAGGGTCTACCGCAACGCTAACCAAGGGTACGACACCGAGCACCGGCACTGCCGGTGCGCCTGCGCTGGTGACGCCGGACCCACATAATCCGCACGAACTCGACGTGACAACGTGTGGATACAACAACGTGCAAGTGTCGGGTGTTTCCGGCAACGGTGGAGATGTGGGCCTATGGAATGAAACTTACGGCGTGTTGAAGGTCAATAACCGCTGGGTAGTTATTGAAGTTCCTGCGGTCAATTTGGTGGCGACGTGCCCCGCAAACTAATCAGCACAATTGTTAAATTGGCCGTCGTGGGCGGGTTCCTGGGGTCTCTAAGTCTGTTCGCCACGGCGAATCGCGCATATGCAGGCGGTGGAGACGTTGGCGCAACCGTGACAACCTTCGACTGCCAGCAAGGGCAATGGCAAGGTGTTTGCAATCTCAATGGCAACGGCAGGGGCAGCAGAACACACTCCCCCAAGGGCACTGGCCACCGCCCACAAGTCACGACCTCTTACCCAGCACGTTTCTGAAACCCAAAACCTCTTGTCGTCTCACCTTTCTCATTTGCTACCAGTTTTAGATGTGCCGTTGTGACCTTCGAGTCATCCAAACGGCTTGCCCTTGCCAAAGCGCGCCTAAGCATCTGGCGCTGCTCTCTGGGAGTTTCTGTACGAAGCTCCGTGAAAATCCCTTCGTCAAATTCGATACCCGGATATTCAACAGTTAGTTCTCTGCAGATTTCCCTGAGTACGTTGTCACGCTCATCCAAGTTTGGTGACTGGATCTTAAAAATCGCGAACCTACTCTTTAGTGAGTCCGGAAGTTTATCACTTCGGTTTGTAGTGGCTATCCAGAACACATGGCTGGCATCGATGGTCAGGTCAAAAGCTGCATCTTTAAACTTCTTGGCGGACTCTGGCTCTAAGAGGTTGTGCAGGGGGCTAAGTGAGTCACCTCCTTGAGCGAAGGTATTGTTTGCTTTATCGATTTCGTCCAAGATGATAAGGGGAGAGATGTGGTCGCCCTCTGTAAGAGATTTGAAGACCATCCCCCGTTCAGAATTAGACCAAACATACGAAGATCCAGCTAACGCCGATCCGGTCTGAAAGTTGTCCATTGCTACGTTTCGCGAAGGCACGCCAAGGATCTCGGCAAGTCTGTTTGAGAAATAGGTCTTGCCAACTCCCGGTTCTCCCAGCAGGAGTATTGGCGTGATACTGACAGGTCTATGGTACTTAATCGCAAGGTTGATCGCGTCCATGACATAGTCGATCACCTTCTCGAAATTGGCTGCCGTCTTCTTGAACAGCTCAAGTTTTTGCAACGTATCATTTTCAAAACTGAACTTTCGGTACGGTCCGCTGTTGATTAGCTGACGAAAGATTAGAGCAAGGTGCTCAGATCTCAATTGATTCCCGGAGCATAGGGATTTACCATAACTCTGCAGCAAAAGCGGGTCGAATAACCGTTCAAATCCATCAGGGATGCCAATGGTTGAACAAGGAATCACAGAAGGGGTCACAAATTGAGAGAAGACCCAGGCGGGCGACTTCAACACTTTTTCGATCGAGTCGGCTTGGGACTCCAAATGGCTGGCCAATTCCCTCTCGAAGATCTCTGTCTCGTCGGCAAGATGTTTGCTCAGGGCACGGAGGAGGTCAACAACCCAGCGAGAGCCACACGACTGGAGCACGGCTAAAAGAGCCTCAACTGTTCTAGGCTGCCCGTCACTCTGATTAGGAGCGATTTTCATTTCATCCAGTGCGGCATCAATTACCTGGGGATGCACTTTGAGCAAAAGCTCAAGTTGCCAGTAAAGTTTTCCTACTCTCTCCTCTAGGTCCTTCATTTTCCATTCCTTTTCTCAGCATGTAGGTATTTGCCAGGGCATGACCCTGGGACTTGCTTTGCGGTGATAAATTCCGGCTGGATTAGCTTCCGACTGCGATGCAGTCAACAACTCCATTTTCTTTGCGATAAAGTCGCCACCACCCGTACCTTTGATCGCGCATGATCGCCGACGGCACGGCATTGAGGGCATGGAGAGTTGTTTCGCCAATCGTCGCCTCGTGATGCGAGTGCATATGCCCACATACATGCAGTTGGGGTTTCAGCTTTTCCGTCAGAGAGCGAATAAGGTCCGTGCCCTTCCCCTCTCTGATGCCACTTGGCCAGTCGTGGGTAATTACGACGTCAATGTCACCGAGTGCTCTTCCCGTTTTCCAGGCGTGTTCAACTTCGGCTTCGAGATAGTAGGTACGTTCCTTTTTTGAGGTTCCCCTTGTGGGAAGCATTTGGCCACGTTGGATTCCAGAAAGCCAAGCTAGGTTTAGCCCTCCAATGGTGCTAGCCCCGCTCCGTCCCAAGTAGTAGACGTTGTGACCCCACTTGATCGGTGGCGTATCATCTACTGCGTCGAGCATCGCATAGGGGTCGTGGTTGCCACCGATGAAATATACCGGCGCTTTTAGGTCCCCGGGTTCTAGGGCTGCGAAGGTCCCCATAGTTCGGTACTTGGTCGGCATATGGACCGCTGCCAGGTCTTCCTCGGTTCGTAGCGCCTGAGCATCGCCGACTTGAAGAACCAGATCAGGTAGGTGACCGAGAATCTCGGTCACAGCTTCGATGGCACTGATCACAACTTCCCAATAGCCATGGACATCGCCGATTGCGAGAAAGGTTGTCTCTGTGGTATTCGGTTTGTTTTTCATTTCTGTCCCTTGTCTGGATTCATTTGTCCGGGTTGATTTGTCCGGGTTGATTAGGTCGCAAAGGTCCTGGTATGGGCCGACGCTTACCTTTGAGTTTGTGAATGCGAAATACGATCTGCCTAGCGTGAGGCGAGGGCGAAAACTCTGGCAGAAATGCGGCTAGGGGGAAGATCTATTCTTTGTGACCCGCTATTGAGGGAGTCCTTAGACTACATTCCCCTAAAGAGTCCGTAAGGGCCGAGCAACTTGTTGCGTCAGGCTAGTAAGGACTGGGGTATTCGTATCGCCCCGGGGACCGACATGCCAGATAATGCCACGTGACTGGCACTATCTTTGGCTAATCGGCTAGGCATGGCTACGAACATCGAATCTAGTTTACTGGACCTGTCTACCGTAGGTTCGAGGTGTTTTTGTCCAACTAGTGGATCTACCGACATCAATGCGATAGCCCCAAAGTCGGCCATGCAATTGAAGTTGTCCTCACGACTAGTCATGAACAAAGCGTACTGGTGGGCTGTGACATAGTTTGGGGTCAGGCGTGCAGCTGCTTGAAGTGGCTTCAAATTTTGGACCTTGGGTAGAGATTTATTACCAAGGGGTTCTTCTTTGCTCATTATGCGTCCTCAAACTTCTTCGCCGAAACGATTACCTGAGCATCATTTCCTTTGTCGTTTCCAACGTACATGACGTCCAAGTAGCGTGCTGGGGCCGTGGTGGCCTGCACACTCGCTGTAGCAGTCGCCTGGGTGGACCCACATGCTTCAGCCAGTAGAGTCTGATATGCCCCGGGAATTGAGGGGATTCCAAAACCAACTATTCTCTTTGACACTTTCACATATCCTTTCTTTGTTCCTGAGGTATATAAGCCTCATCGTCCACGTCTTTGGGCTTTGCAAAACGAGGTGTTGTGGCGAATGTATCCCGGCAACTATGTGAATGCGATGTTCGCATTCACAGCGAGCTGGGCCACAAGTTCAAATCCCCAGTTCGACTCTCCTTCTATCCCTCCACCACGCTTCCAGAACTGGTAACCCCGTAGAAGCCGCCGCTTGACGAAGACGCAATACCAACCAGGGACTGATTAGCCACCGCTGCTGATCCAGCCGTCGCATCACCAAATGCGAACTGCTCTCCGGTGGACGACACGATGCTGTAACCTTTGCCGTCGGCAGAAGGGATAATCCCAGTAGCGGTGATACCGTTATTAGCAGCAGATCCATAGAAAGTCGCATCGCCGAAGGTGAAGATCCCACCATCTGCCGCAACTAGCCAGTACCCCTTACCATCAGGGGTCGGTGCCATACCGACGATTGGTTGAGCTAGGTGGATGTTGCCGGTAGACCCATAGAACGCCGCATCGCCGAAGGTGAAGATCCCTCCATCTGCTGCAACTAGCCAGTATCCTTTACCATCCGGCGTAGAGGCCATACCGACGATTGGTTGCGCCAGGTGAATGTTGCCGGTAGACCCATAGAACGCTGCATCGCCGAAGGTGAAGATCCCTCCATCTGCTGCAACTAGCCAATAACCTTTGCCGTCAGGAGTAGAAGCCATGCCGACGATTGGTTGCGCCAGAGCCTGAGTAACCGACCCATATGGAGCAGGAGTAGCAGTTCCGGTCGGCGTAGTATTGCCCGTCGGTGCGGTAGATGAGAAATAAGGCAGTTCGCTTGCCCAACTCATTATTACGTCTGAGTTTGGGGGGCTGTACTGAGCGATGATCATCGTGGATATGGTCGCTCTGCCTGCGACAGAATTGGCATCAAAGGGTTGAGACACTACGGAATATCCAGAACCCATCGCCGCTGGTCCCGTGATGACAGTTTCAAGGATATTCTCCCTATGTCCCCAGCATCCCGATGCAGTAGCTGAGGTGCAGTCGACGTTGCCGGTGTTCTGTGCGGAACCGCCCCACCCGTCCTGGTACATGTAGCCGTACAATGCCCCTAGTTGTGTCGAAAAACCGCCGGAGCCGTTTGACGCATAGGCACTCAAGGAGTTGCTCCATGGGTCGGCAAAGCTGTTCCCCTGGATTGCCCTCTGTGCTATTGCGTCGAGGCGGTTTGACAAGTACGGAATTGGCGCAAGACCGCGGTCTACTCTTTCGAGGTTGACTAGAACGAACTGCTTTTCTTGAGGAGTTAGAGCGTAATAGTTGGAGGGCAGTACCATGGGCTTGGCACCGTCTTGTGTATGTGCGTTGTTAATCGCCGACAAGGTTGAGGCATCACACTGCTGGATCGTCAAAGCCCCATTCCAACACAAGTTCGTAAAGTTTGGGGTTGCTGGAATGTTCGCCGGCGGATTGGCAATGGGTGTCTCCCCTGACGACGATCCGCTCGCACGGATAACCACTCTGGGTGGTTCCATCCCATGAGCCGCCACCACCTTCAAATGTGGCTGACTCTTTTTGCTTGACCCATGGAACGATATTTCCCGGGGCTGGGACACACCAATATTTAGCACGGCAGACACAGCCAAAGCAGCACCGGCGACGAGACTCGATACTCTTCGGTAGCGAACAAGTGTTCTAATACTTCTCATGGTGGTCAGTATATAAACTGATTTCCGCTGTATTCGGAAACCACTAAAAGTCTTCTGTTTTTCTGATTTTCAATGCACTTTTCACTTTGTATAGCCTTGGCCAACTAACACACTGAGGGTCTAATTCTTGTGGAGATCTTTGGAAGTGATGGTAAAAATGCCTTGTGTTTTTCTTCTCGATTAGGCTTGAAGATATCTTCATGATGTCGCTTCCCAAAGCATTCGCCTACTAGAAGAACACTCTGTCAAAAGTGATCGATGATAGCTACTCCGTCGATTAGAAGGGCAATTAT
>JAKBHQ010000197.1 GCA_021836665.1 Thermoplasmata archaeon | reverse complement strand
CAAATTGGCAACGGTACAGCTCATAGCTGAGGACATCTCTTGCAATCACTGCAAGATGACCATCGAAAACTCTCTCTCTGGTGCCGAGGGCATTTCAGAGGTAGCAGTAGACGTAGATTCCAAGACGGTAAGTGTGACTTACGAAGAACCCCTCGTCACCTTGGACTCCTTGCTCCAGGCACTCGACGATCTCGGCTATCCGGCACACCAAAGTTAGCCTCAGCTTTGCGAGCGATAACGATTAAGGGCCACGGACACCTATGGAGGCATCTAGGTATCATTGGAGCTCCTAATGACTTGTAATTACCGAATTACATAAAAGCGATCCAGGGTGCCCAGCTAGGTTTTTCCTCCAGATAGCATGAGGCAGTCGGCCCCCTATTTTTGACCAAGAAGGTTCGGATGGATTCGGTACTGGTTTTGGATTCCTTGTCGCGGTCGTTTGGGGAGAAGCGCGTTCTAAATGAGTTGAGCTTTGAGGTCCCTCAAGGTGAAGTGTTCGGCTTTCTGGGTCCAAATGGATCCGGCAAGACCACGACAATGCGGGTAGTCTTCGGACTTTTAACCCCCGACTCCGGAGAGGTTCGCTACGGCGGTAAACGGGTAACAAAAGACGACTCGAAGCACTTTGGGTACATGCCCGAAGAGCGGGGACTGTATCAGAAAATGACGGTGGAAGACCAGCTCGTCTACTTTGGACGGCTCCACGGCCTAAGCCGGGAGAGTGCCAAGCAAAAAGCTCATCATTGGCTGGATCGCTTTGGTCTGATAGAACAGACCGGCTCCAAGATCGAAGCACTTTCACTAGGGAATCAGCAGAGGGTTCAGCTCGTGGCCGCTCTAATCCACGACCCACAAGTACTTATCCTCGATGAGCCTTTTTCGGGCCTGGATCCGATTGCTACGGCATCCATGGCCGAGGTGATGCACGAGATCGTAAAGGCCGGCAAAACCCTCGTCTTTTCGTCGCATCAGCTAGACCTTGTGGAATCAATCTGCGAAAAAGTAGCGATTATCAAGGACGGATCGCTCGTCGCCTACGGGGACGTCGACGAGTTGACGAGGGGCGACGACCTAGAAATTGAGTTAGTGACTTCTTCTCGCGACCTGCGGTGGATTTCCGACATACCCGGTGTCGAGGGCTTCAGTGAAAGAGATGGGCGGGTAAGGGTGCGACTTGTCGAGCCGAGAATCTCTCAGGATCTCTTACGAGGGGCACTGGCACATGGTGACCTACGGGAGTTTACATTTCGTAAGAAAAAATTGTCGGAAGTTTTTCTACAGGCGGTAGCTAATAGGGCAGGGCCCGAAGCTACCAGTTCTGAAGCCGCCAATTCACTAGTGAATGTCAAAGGGGCATAGATGTCCGCTCACATTAAAGAAGCGGTTGTAGTTGTCGCGACAATTACACTTGCCCTGCTAAGGCGAAGGTCGCTGTCCCGGAAAAAGGCGGCCGCATCTACGGTGGAGGTTCACGAAAAATCCAACCTCCTAGATCTGTTTTTTAGGGGACGGCCTATCCCCGTCGCCATCCTAGTGGCGAGGAGGGAAGTTCTCCAAAGGCTCGCTTCAAGGGCTTACAAGGTCATAATCGTACTAATGGTGCTAGTCTCCGTGGGAGCGATTGCAATACCGAAGATCATCTCTTCTTCGGGGGCAAAGTTGACCGTCGCAACTACGCAAAGCGGTGTAAAGGAGCTCCGCTCGGTAACGCAGCGGGTAGAAAAACTAACCGGCGTCAATCTAAAGATCAACGTGGAGCCGACCACTGCGGATGTTAAACAAAGCGTTCGCAACGCTAAGGCGGCGATTGGTTATGCCGACTCTGAGCTCATACTCAAGCGGCCATTCGCTCCAGGTTCCAACTCCTCGACTCTTAGAGTTCTTAGCGCCCTGTCTCAGGGAATTCAGGTTGAAAAGGTACTCTCCTCCGGTTCGATTGAGAAACTTCCGACTTCCGTAGTGACCCAGATCCTTTCGCCTAAGCCGATCAAATTGGTCTACCTTCTTCCCAGTCTTGCTAGGCCAAAAGACTTGTCGCTAGCCATTGTGGGACTCGTGGCGACATTTATGTTACTGAGTACCTACAGCGCGTGGGTATTGATGGGTGTAATCGAGGAGAAGAGTTCGAGGGTCATCGAGGTACTGCTGAGTTCGATAAGCCCCAGGTCGCTACTTCTGGGCAAGATGGTCGGTATTGGAACCGCCGCACTCACTCAAGCCGTAACTGCGGTGTTGGCTGCGATAATCACCACCTTGGCCGTCGGGTCGAGCATTTTACGGGGCGCAGGCCTGGAATTCATCGCCCTCCAGTTGATGTGGTTACTTCTCGGCTACTCCTTCTACTGCACGCTTGGGGCCCTCGCTGGATCCTTGGTGTCAAAGGTGGAGGACGCCCAATCAGTCACTGCATTCATCCAAATTCCATTGCTTTTGAGCTACCTTGCGAGCTTTGCGGTTTTGTCCGGTAATCAAAACTCGCTATTGAAATTACTGGCCTATATCCCGATCTTTTCACCATTTTTGGTTCCGATCTATTGGAGTTCGGGTCAGCTAGGGCTTGGGCAGGTATTTCTTAGTGTTGCGATAAATGTCCTTTGCCTATACCTCACCTACCGATTCGCCTCCACCGTCTATCAAGCCACCGTTTTCTCCAGGGGGAAGAGAGTCAAGTTTAAAACCGCCATTAAGCTCGCAAGACTAGCAAACTAAAAAGGCCCGGGCCGCTCTCTGTCGGTTGATGATACAGGGCACGCTTATGACCCGATAGCGCCGAACTTCAAAATCCACGTTAACCGGCCCGATCAAACTGGCCAGTTCCCGGTGACTTATATTGATTGACCCGCTACTTCTGGTCACCTATTTTCATTTTCCCGCTCAAGAGGAATGATACAATCTCGATACCAGAGCTTCAATAACCACGTTGTGCAACAGAGCGGGGAATGGACGACAAGGTGGCTTGCGCCGAAATTCTTGAACGGGACTTAGCCCTTCAGATGATTGACTCGGTACTAAATGACGCCAGAAATCGGAAAATGGCGAGTGGGTTTTTCACCGGCACCGCTGGGATCGGTAAATCGCGACTCCTGAACTTCGCCAAAAACGCCGCCTCAGACTTCGATGTCGGGTGGAGCCGGAGCGACGAGATCGGGTCCGGAATCGCACTGGGAAGTATTTGGCGGTCGATTACCTCGCTCGGAGTAAAGAATCCATTTGCTAGCGTCGGAGGGGCTTCCCTCGCCGATCGCTTGGCGACCGCATCGCTTTGGCTTCAAGACTGGGCCCTTACCCAAAAAGAGAGACCACTACTTCTCATTCTGGACGACTTGCATTGGGCGGATGCGGGCTCACTCGCACTTTTGAACCACTTCATACTGAGTCAACTACCCACCCCAATCGCCATCCTTGGATCTGCTCGGCCCTGGCCAACGCAAGCGTCGAACCTATTTCACGAACTATCCGACTCCGGAGTAAGTTGCCACCTCGATTTACAGCCCCTATCTGACCACTCGGCACGAGAACTCATCGCCTGCTACAGTGGCGCAGATCCGGACCCGGATCAAGTTTCCTTGGCTCAGGAACGTTGCGGAGGAAACCCCCTACTTCTAATCCACTTTGCGCGCGACATAGCCAGATCCCAAGTGGAAGGCTCCTTAAAAAACCAGTTAGCTCAACCAGTAACGGACCTTACAGCGATCGATTCCCGCCCCAACCAACTTGATATCCATCGCCTTGCTGGAACCGATCCACAAACCGTGAGGTTCGCAAGGGTGGCGTCGGCGATGGGAGACGAATTCCCCCTCTCTGTCGTTGTCAAAGTGGCTGGATCGACCCCTTCGGCCGCCATCGAGATCATCGACCATCTTGTCTACTCGGGAGTGTTTTCCTCGGAAAACTCGACAAACGTCAAATTCTCCCACTCGATGCTCAGGGAGATAATCTATCAATCCATCCCCGGTCCATTGCGGACCCAGATACATCAAGCACTTTTTAAAGAGTTGATTTCCCTCGGCTACGGTCCGGAATGGTGTGCGTCACACGCCGGTTGGGGAGGAATGAAGGGTGACCCAGCCGCTCTTGAGGTCACTGTGCTTGCGGGTGATCTTGCAACGAAGCTCGGAGATATCGAGACTGCCATTAGATGGTATTCACAAGCCTTGGAACTAATGGGAAATCAAACCCCTCCTGAGCTGATTCTGCATACCTGTGGTGCACTCATCGACGCCGGCGATCCCCGGCTGGTAGTCGGCCAGCTCACCGAATTACTCCAATTGCAAAAGTTTCAAGGCGCCACCCTCGCTAGGGCCAAGCACCTAAGGTCAAAGGCAAATTACGCCCTCGGTGAAATCGAAAGCTCACAGTCGGAATACCTAGAGGCCGCCGAAATTATGAAAGGGTTCGATCCCGACGAATCCGCAATATACCTTTCAGAGCTGGCGCTGAACACCTTTTATACCTTGGGACCTCGTCACGTTACAAAATACCTTCAAAGGGCAATCGCTCTGTCTGAAAAAAAGGGCTCAAGGCGGCTCAGCGATATCATCAAGTCAATTTCCGACCTCGCAGAAACAAACCTAGCCAGCCGGGTAGCGCAACCCTCAGGAGCCACACCCTTTGGGTCGTACCAAGAGTCGGTTTCAAGTAGCCAAGACTACATTACGCCATCACTGCCAGCCTGGATTCCGGCTTTGGCAAGGATACAGGTTGCCAAGTTTAGAGAAGACTTCACACTTGCCGAGGAGTACTACGAAAGTGCCAATGTCGAATTCGATCTACAATGGCGCCCTTTGACCAGGAGTTACTTCGATGTTGCACACGCGGACACCCTTACAAGGCTCGGCCGCCTCAATGAAGCGATGAACCTCCTAGAAGAACTCGCTTCGCTAGGGAAGCTACTTGGCTCTAGAAGGACTTGGGTAGAGGTTGGATTGGCGAATATCTACTTTCATCAGGGAAAACTAGACCTGTCCAATCAAAATCTAAATACAGTCAAGGAGGCTCTCCAGGATCGTCCTGACACTTGGTATCCGATGTTGAGGTTTTGGCAGACGAAGGTCGAGATCGACATCGCACTCAATAAGGGTGAATTGGCTGGCGCCCTTCAGGGCGCTAAGGCAATCGAAAAATTGACCCTTGAAAGTGGAATTTACGATCCAAACTCAGCTCCGTGGCATAACAGTGCAATCTTGGCATACGCTAAGAATGGCCAGCTTGATCAGGTGAGACGAATCATCGCGATGCTCACAGAACCCGAATCGATTAGTCACCTCAATACGCCAAAGGCGATAGTCGCACACGCACGGGCGCTTTTATCGCAAGCAGCGGGTGACCCAGAAGGTGCGGAAAACTACTTCAACCTCGCACTCAATCTCTATCGAGCCCTTCGAATGCCCCTAGACGAAGCGAGCACATTACTCTCCTATGGGTCCTTTGTTCGAAAGCAGTTTGGGGCCAAACTGGCGAGGCCGATACTTGTTTCGGCTCTAGAGAAAACAAACTCGATAGGCGCGTTTACTCTTTCAAGCCAGATCGCATCCGAGCTCCGACTGGCCCAAGGAAGGATCTCCAAAAAAAGGACCGACAGCACCATCCTCACTCCAGCCCAGGAGCGAGTGAAGGATTACGTCCTGAATGGACTTTCCAATAGAGAGATCGCAAACGCTCTATTCATTTCACCCCGAACCGTAGAACACCACATTTCGGTTTTGTTGAAGCTCTATGGGGTTCAGAGCCGAAAAGAGCTCTGTCAGGTACTCTTGGGCCATTAAGTCAGGAGACCCCGAGGAACCGGCCCACTCGGACGACCATTTATACCGGGTTGGCAAACATCGCTGGATAAACAGAGGACGAGCCTCCTTTGCAATCAGTAACAACCATGCCACCTTGCAACTTGACCTTTGGCATGAGAGATACAACGAACCGCAATTGAAGATACCGAATCAACCCAGCGCGGTCGTCGAAACCTAACTTGAACAACCTTGGCATGAGTCCTTGCCTGCGGCTGGCCGATTCACCACAAAGCGTGGCCCACCGCTCTGTCGGGCAAATAGTAAGAATCAAGGCTAAAGTTTGCCCGTCTAACCGTGTTAGGTTTTTCGCGACAAGATGGAACATACCTGCCCATCGTCGCAGTGCTCGGGACTAAAAGATTCCGCATAGCTTATTAACGCGGCCAGCTCAGACTGGAGCTCTTCGAGTTCTGCAATCTTGGCCTCAATCGATTCCCGGTGCGCCAACAGTAGCTGATGGACATGCTCACACGGTGTTACGCCTGATGAGCGTATGGCGAGGATTTCCCCAATCTCCTTCAAACTCAGCCCCGCAGATTGGGCATTTGAAATAAATGCGAGTCTCCTCAACGAATCCTCTT
>JAKBHQ010000064.1 GCA_021836665.1 Thermoplasmata archaeon | reverse complement strand
AAAGATCACGGCGATTCCCTCAGCCCTGACCCGTTGGATTAGCTCGAGCACCTGGGCTTGCTGTTCTACCCCTAAAGCGCTGGTCGGCTCGTCTAAGAGCAAAACCTTCGATGTCCAGGCCGCCGCCCGAGCAATAGCGAGTGCCTGGCGCTGGCCACCAGAGAGTTCCTTCGTGGCGAGCCTAACATCTGGAATCCGGGTCCCTAAACGGGCAAGCTCCCGAATGGTGTGCTCACGCATGGCTTTTTGATCCAGCCAACCCAACGTCTTGCCCAAAAAGCCCTTAGAAAGCAGTTCACGGCCGAGAAAGAAGTTTGACACAACGTCCCTTTGCGCAGCGAGCGCCAGATCCTGATAGACCGTGGCTATCCCAGCCTCTTTAGCAGCATGAGGAGTAGCAAATGACACCTCTTCGCCATCGAGGACGATTTCGCCCTCTGAAGGTGCTATCGCTCCGGATAGAATCTTCAGCAACGTAGACTTGCCGGCACCGTTATCCCCTACGAGGCCCAAAACCTCACCAGCGGACACTTCAAGTGACACCCCTTGAAGAGCATGGACGCCACCATAATGCTTTGACACGCCCTTTACCGCCAAGCGCGCTCCCATTCCGATCCCCCTCTCATCGAGCAAATCGATCCTGTCGCTCGTTATCATCAAATTACTCCTCTGGAAAAACTTGAGCACACCATGGTTACAAAACTGACTCCAAGTTCTCAGTGGATTCTTTTGAGAAATCTTTGACTTGGATTATTAACACCGCCGAATTAACCATTTGAAAGTTACGGTTTTGTGATCGGCACCTGGTCACTATTAAAGAAACCTTGAAGACTCTGGCCCTGGCCTGGGCAATCGAATCGCCTTGCAAAGCGTTTTCAAATTGGAATAACGGGACAACCGAAATCCCTTCAGCAGCCCTCTCCAATTAATGCACCCATTGAGATCGAAGGAACGAATGCTCCCTCGAAACACGCACTAACTATTACTGATCTGAAACAAAAACTAGAGACTGAATATGAACAAAAATTGATTGGCGGAAAGTGTCCCATTGGATTCTGGTCCGCCGGGACACTTTCCACTTCGTCATTGACTAGAGCTTGTAGAAGTACTTCGAGTAGCTGGCTAGCTTGGACTGCGCACTGGTAATAAGCACGTCAGGCAGTTGAATCTGTGCCTGGATAGCCGACTTATTTCCGGTGAGTAGGTCATGGGCATACTGCGCTGCCAACACGCCCTCTTGGGACGCCTGCTGAGCAACCGTGGCCGATATCTCTCCAGATTGAAGCATCTTGACCGTGTTGGGTCCGGCGTCAAATCCGACGTTGATAACTTTACCCGTAGTCCCATTGGCTGCAAAAGCATCCGCTGCGCCTTCGGCACCAGTGCCCGAAACTGAGAAGATCGCCTTAATCCCTGGATGGGCGAGCATCAGAGCGTTCACGGCCGTTGTCGAATCCGCAATCGCTTGTCCGGTGTACTGGACGGCGACGATCTGAATGTTCGGGTAGGCGGCTTTGATCTCATTTTCAAATCCCTGAACCCGAAGGACCTGAGTGCTAGCTGTAGCCGAGAGGCTCAATACCGCAACTTGTCCAGTGCCACCAAGGGCCTTGCCGATAAAGTCAGCCGCTGCCTTACCACCTTGAGTATTGCTGGTAGTGATCTGGCTACTGATTTGCGAAGTGTTGCTAAGCGTCGTATCCGTGGTGATCACTGGAATCCCGGCGCTCAAGCAGGTGTTGATTGCTGGAGCCATGGCTACCGGGTCAGTCGGAGAGACAACCAATACGCTTGGGTGCTGAGTGCAAACGCCGTCAACGATCGGGGTCTGGGCAGAAGGACTGAATGCTGCTGCTCCTTGGTAGACAAACTTCATTCCATATGATGCCGCCGTTGCCTTCATTCCCGCAGCTAGCGAGTCATAAAAAGCTACGCCAGTTGCACCTGGCACATAGGCAATTGTATATGTTTTCTTAGCGGCAGTAGTTGCCGAACCGGCTTGAGTAGTAGCAGTGCTACTAGATGACGAGCCACAGGCGGCAAGGCCTGCGGCCAAAATAGCAGCGGAACCAAGACCAAAGATCTTGCGGGACTTTGTTGAAGTCAGCCTAAAATGCATTACTTTCTCTCCTTTTAAATTTCGACGCTTGCGTCAAACTATGTTGTTGGAAGCTCTCCATGAGGTCCATAAATCCAGATAAGCCACAGCGGCTCCCTCCCAGTATTAACGTGCTGGTGCCATACCCCCTTTTTTATGTACATGAACGTGTGCTCTGCAAACGGAGTGCGATTACCGTCGGTATCGACGACCTCGCCCTCACCTTGCACTATGAAATCGATCTCCTCCGACTCAGGATGGTTATGCATCGAAGACGCTTCGCCGGGTTCAAAGATGGTCAGGCCCGCATTCAAGAACTCGGTATCACGAAGATCTTTCCCAATTACCTGAAATACCTTGCGGCGAAATCCCTCTTCGTCGAGTCCCAACCAGAGCGGGCGTCCGTCCTTGAATGGGTCGATCACTGTTGTCATTTCAATCCTCTCTTAGGTTTCTAATGCTTTTCACTATTCGCTCTACCGCAGGCTTACCCCGTTGCCATAAAAAGGGCCTCGTCCCGCTGGAGATTTTCAGTCGAAGAATCGTCCCTGGTAGATATCGTTGATGTTCCAGTGTCCCGGAGTAGGAACCGGCTCATTTACCATCGGCACATCGAGCAGAGCGGGTCGCCTCGACTCGATCGCTTTTGTCAGAGCAACCTTGAACTCGTCCGCGGAACCGATGCTGTAACCATCCGCTCCACAGGCTCGGGCATACGCCGCGAAGTCCGGAGAGTACGGCTCGCCGGACGGATCCGTGAAAGTAGTTCCGAAGCTATGCCCGTAGTTTGAATGCTCAAGGTCCGCTATCGTCCCATGGGCCTTATTGTTCATCACCACCCAAATCACCGGGACTCCTTGTTCGACCCCTGTCGGCACCGACGGGAGTTGCGCGCTCATTCCTCCGTCGCCAATAAGAGCGACTACCACGCGATCGGGCTGAGCAATCTGGACACCGATCGCCGCCGCTGGACCAAAGCCCATCGTTGACGCCCCGCCCGGAGTGATGAACTTGCCCTCTTTGGGAAGTTTGTAGCACTGAGCGACGCCATTTTTGTTCCAACCCACGTCAGTCACAAGAATTGCGTCATTGGGCAAAGTCTCCAGGAGGTCCTGCAGGATCCTCTCGGGGCGAAGTGGGAACTGGTCCGACGAACCACGTTCCTTGGTGCCTGCCCAAAGCTCTGCCCTAGTCTCGGCTATTTTCTGCCGTAGCTCTGGGCGATCCTTGCCGCTCGGAGCGAGTGCATGGACCGATTTCGCAATCTCAACCACTGCCTGATTGACATCGGCGACTATTCCCAGCTCTACCGGGTAGTTTCTGCCGATCTCCTCCGGATCAATATCAATTTGAATCAATCGCGTGGGGGGCATTTGCCAGGTGTACTCCGGCATCCAAGAACTTGAGTCCGTCTCGGCGAAACGCGTGCCAAGCGCAAGTACGACATCGGCGTTTCGGGCATAGTCGTTGGTTAGCTCTAAGCCCCAAAAACCGGTCATACCTATTACGAGTGGGTGTTCATCCGCTACGGCGCCCTTGCCCATTAGCGAGTGGGCAATCGGAATATCTAAGTGCTCCGCCAGATCGACGAGTGCGGAAAGGCTCTCTTTTTTACGAACTCCGCCTCCAAGGTAGATAAGGGGTCGCTCGGCTGACGCAAGGATGCCGGCAATCTGGTCGGCGACACCATTGCCCAGGCCAGGCAAAGGGCTCTCCTGCGGAAGTGGTGGAGAAGGAATATAGCTCGCCGGCAGTTCACGGGAAAATAGGTCCATCGGCACGTTTAGCAGTACTGCGCCAGGCCTACCCGACGTAGCGGTCCAAAATGCACGTTCAGTAAAGCGTGGAAGATCCTCGACCCTTTCAACGTTCCAAGCCCTCTTGACGAAGGGACGATAGACGTCAGCCTGAGAGGAATTGTTGTGTAGGTTAATCTCCTGGTGTGGATGCCTACCGTAGTAATAGCTAGGCACGTCACCGGCAATCGCTATCAGGGGAACCGAGTCCAAAGCAGCGGTATAGACGCCGGTAGCGGCGTTTATCATTCCCGGCCCTACGTGGGAAAGCAGCACCCCCGGCTTACCAGAGGCCCGTGCATATCCATCGGCGGCATGTGCAGCAGCCTGTTCGTGGCGATTTATGACGAAGTTAATGCTCGAACGACTCAGGGCATCGAGAACAGCGATATTCGTGTGTCCGCATAGACCAAAGACGTATTCGACACCGTAGGACTCAAGCTGGGCGACGAGTGCTTCAGCGCCAGTCATTCTTGAACTCACTACGCTCTCAGCTGGTTGCATTGTCAACTATATGCTCCTTTATCATCAAGGGAAATCCAGGACTTGCCCGGAACTTCACTGGCCCCTTCAAAGGCCATCTGTGCGTCGTCTAAAGTGAACTTTGCTCCCACAATCTCCGAAATTGCCTCCGGAATGTGATGTAACATCTCCCGAAAGTCAGCCGGATGATCGTAAATCATCGATCCAACAATTGTCAGCCTCCGTCGAACTAAGTCAGACGGAACGACCTCGATGGGGGAAGCCGACAGACCAACAAGGGTTATCGTGGCCCCGTCTGCTGCGAGAGATATCGCTTGCTGTGCGCCATCGGCGGTTCCTGAGCATTCAAAGACCTGGTCGTACCGTTCCCCGGTTTCGTGGATCAAGGCGCCAATCCGTGTGGCGAGAGCAGATCGTCCTGGTTTCGTTTCTATGAAATAAGTGCTGAATCCCTTTGAAAGCAGGAGGCTAATCAGGGACAACCCAGATGAGCCGGCCCCGATGACAAGGGTCTTGTCCCCGTCCTTTGCTCCTGAACGACGGAGGGCGGCTGCGCCAACGGTCAAAGGCTCTAAACAAATCATCTCCTTGACGCTGAGAGACGAAGGCACCTTCCAGGCGAAGGCGCTAGGCACCGAGATGTATTCTGCGATGACCCCGGGGGCCGCCATGCCAACTATGACCCTGTTCAGGCAGCCAGAGGTGTTTCCACTTAAGCACTCCCCACAGGTAAAGCAGCAGTAGTTGGGTTCAATTACTACCCTCTCGCCAACCTCGCGGTCATTGACGCCATGGCCTAGGCCTACGATCTCGCCCACCGCCTCATGTCCCATCTGCCAGGGGTAACTGGGTACCTGACGATGACCTTTGAAAACGCTTAGGTCACTGCCACACACTCCAACACCTAGCACTTTTACCAGGACCTCGCCGTCAAGGCACAGCGGAACCGGCAAATCGGCAATTCGAACTTCATTGGGCATATCGAGAAGTAGCGCTCTCATGACGAGATTTCCCTCGATATTGCGCCAAGGGTCACAAGTGCTTTCCGAGCAGGGCTCGATACGACGGGCTTGAATGGTGTAGGGGATAGCTTCGCTGACACCCGACCACTGTTTCTGGCGTCAAGGTCAGAGCCTGCCATCAAAACTTCTTCAGATCTCGCTTTTGTCATCTCGTCATCCTGGAAAGATTTAGTGTTGGGCAACCCCCAGCACTACTAACGCCGCATGCTACTGGTGCCAAATCGGCCCCATATGAGAAGTTGGCCTCCGGCATCGCAAAGCTAAATCCGGAAGCGTCAAGTAGCCATTTGTCGTAGGTCAAAGGCGGTGTGTCACCCACCGTTACCAGGACAGCGCTCTTGGTCTCCACCAACTCTAAAACCCCCTACGGTCTACCAGATGGAATTTGTTGACCGCCTAACGGTACCAGCGTAGCACATTCGTTGGTGAATTCGGTCACCATTCCTCTGTTTTGATTTCATAAGTTTCTATCAGATAAAAACTTATGGTCCAAACCGTGGAATATTGCACCCGCCTAATGGCCTCGTGGTAACATAAGGTTTTATGAGCGGAACCGCCGAAAGCCAGGTAAAACAGCAGATGGGTAGTGGACCTGAACTATCCAACCCAATCGAAACTATTGAGAAGGCCCCAACAGTATCGGTCGACCCCTCGAGCGTGCGAAGTGTCAGAAGGGCATTGGATATCCTCGCCCTATTGAATGAAGAACGCACGACGCTAACTATCAAAGACACTACAGCCGCAACAGGACTGCCAAAAACCACAGTTTTGAGGCTTCTTCAGACGCTCGAGCAGGCCGGCCTCCTTTGGAGTCTCGGCGGCGGCCAGTACGTCCCCGGACCGGCCCTACTTCGATGGGCAAGAATAGCCAACGACACATGGCTATTCCCTCCAGATTTCCGAGAGCTACTCAATGACCTCGCACAGCGGTGTCGAGAAACGGCCAATGTATACGTCAGAAAGGGCCTTAAAAGGGTCTG
>JAKBHQ010000216.1 GCA_021836665.1 Thermoplasmata archaeon | reverse complement strand
GCTTCCTGAAAGGAAATCCTGAGGGGTTCTTGAAAAACTAAGCTACCTGCAATGTGAGATGTCTTTCCAAAACATGCTGTGGAGGTGAGTCGCCACCACCCGACCGGAGATCTAGCCCGGCAGGGGCTTCACGATATTTGGTAGCTCCCCTCCGAGGGTGCCATCTTCAAGGCCCGGACGAGACTTGACAGTGTCCCGCTAGCACAGCTCGACTCCCAGGTGGCCAAGTTGCTCACCACTATCGGAATTACCATCGACGGTTTCCATGGTGAATTGGATAATGCTATCGCGCTAGATCGGTGAAGGTATAAATTATTTTTTTGACTCCATGGCTTCTTGAACTGGAAGTTCTTTGCTGACCTTTAGGTGTAATCCACTCGGATTCTGTGGCCGCAGCTGGCTGACTTCGTTGTTGTGCAATTAGTAGCATCTAAAGTTGCGATGCAGTGTGCGAAGCTTTCGCAGATGTTAACCTACCTAGATGGGTGATTTGAATTCCTTTACATACTTGAGCAGCGATTCACTTTCTCAAGAGCTCAGTGGAGGCGTGCTCTGGCTTACTCTGATGCGACCGGACCGAAAAAATGCCCTTAACTGGGAGATGCTCTCTGGGATAATTTCGGCAATAGAGAAAGCTTCCAACGACGATTCAGTAAGAGCGATAGTCATTACTGGTGGCGTTGGCGAGAGTTTTTGCTCGGGTGTCGACCTCTCCAATATGGCGACTGGAGACGATTTTTTGGGTGCTCATAACTCTAGGGGCGGCTTGGTCCGGCTATTCAGGGCAATGTGGGAGTGCCCGAGGCCGATCGTTGCAGAGGTGGACGGGTATGCGCTCGCTGGAGGTTTTGGACTAGCCACGGCGTGCGATATCGTTATCGCTTCAGAGGAAGCCCACTTTGGTCTTCCTGAGGTCGGAGTCGGGGTATGGCCATTCATAATTTCAGTCCCCCTTCTGCGCACGGCAAATCCTCGGCTAATCCTCGAGATGATGATGACCGGGAGGCGGATTGACGCCAACGAGGCACTGACCAAGGGATTCGTAAACTTTGTTTTTCCGAGGTTATCATTGAGGGACGAAGTTAGAAGATTGACCGATAATTTGGCTACACGTTCTCTGGCGACCATGGCACTAGGGAAGAGTTCCTTTTATAACTTGCTATCTGGCGGTACACAGCTTGAGTTGAGCTACCTCCACTCGATGCTCGGACTGATAAACCAGACAGAGGACGCCAGCGAAGGTATCGACGCCTTTCTCAACAGGCGTCCGCCAGCTTGGAAAGATAGATAAAGACGAGTTAATCTCAGTAAAGTTTCAACGGTACTAGATTGTTCACGATGACAAAGACTGCACTTATCACTGGCATTACCGGACAAGACGGATCTTATCTAGCAGAGTTTCTCCTCGAGCAGGGGTATAACGTCGTGGGCATGGTCAGGCGGTCGTCGACTTTGAACTTTGAACGCATAGCCCACATCCAGGATCAGCTCGTTTTGGTCCCTGGTGATCTGTTGGACGAAGGTTCGATGCTAACTGTTTTTAGGGATCATCGACCAGACGAGGTGTACAACTTAGCCGCTCAGTCGTTTGTCCAGACTTCGTGGGGTCAGCCGGTCCTCACTGGCGAGACGACAGCCTTAGGGGTCACTCGCTTGTTGGACGCACTTAGAGCAGTCGCCCCGGAGGCCAGGTTCTATCAGGCTTCGTCGTCAGAGATGTTCGGCAAGGTTCAAGAGGTTCCTCAGAGCGAAGACACCCCTTTCTATCCCCGTAGCCCATATGGCGTCGCCAAAGTGTATGGGCACTGGATAACCGTTAACTACCGTGAGAGTTATGATCTCTTCGCCTGCTCTGGGATCCTTTTCAACCACGAATCGCCTCGAAGGGGCCTAGAGTTTGTCACCCGGAAGATCTCTTTTGGAGTGGCAAAGATCGTCGCCGGTCTAGCTGATCATTTGGCTCTAGGAAACTTGGACGCCCAGAGGGACTGGGGTTTTGCCGCCGACTATGTTCGGGCTATGTGGCTGATGCTCCAGCAGAACCGGCCCGAGGATTACGTGGTTGCGACCGGAGAGACTCATTCCGTGAGAGAGTTTTGCCAACTAGCCTTCGCAGCAGCCGGACTTGATTACCAGCAATACGTTCGCTTGGATCAACGTTTTGTGCGCCCAGCAGAGGTCGATCTGTTGGTTGGGGAGCCAAAGAAGGCCGAGGATGCTCTCGGCTGGAATCGAAAGGTCGACTTTCCTAAACTCGTCCAGATGATGGTCGAAGCGGATATCGACTTGGTTCGGAGAGGTGTGGCCTAGCATTAGGCCGGGTGATAAAGTGGGGCGACAGGTCGTTATGGTGCGCGACGCAGTTGTAATGCTCGGGCACTATCCAGTCCTGATTTCGGTCAACTTTGATGCATTCGAGGGCGAAGTCGTATACCTTTACGGCCCAAATGGATCGGGGAAGACGACGCTTTTGAGGCTCATTGCGGGGTACCTCAGCGCGGCTAAGGGTCAAGCAATGGTTTTTGGGTTGGACGCTAAAGCGGATAGGCGCGCAATTCGTCAATACGTAGGCTATTTGGGGCACCAAGCCCACTTGTATGATGACCTTACGGCTGAGGAAAATGTTCGATTCGCCCAGCGGGCTACTAGGTCGACCGACGGTGACCCGATGAAGATTGCCAAAGACCTGGGCTTATCACCAAAGACGATGGGACTGAAGGTCCATAAGC
Organism: Thermoplasmata archaeon; assembly: GCA_021836665.1. The sequence goes on along the minus strand of JAKBHQ010000216.1, from coordinate 3,686 downwards.
TCTCCGCCGGGCAACGAAAAAGGGTGTCAATGGCTATCGCAACTATGAGACACCCCCAGCTCCTTCTTTTAGACGAGCCCCATGCAGCGCTTGACGAACAGGGTAAGGATCTTGTCGATCAGTTGATGAGAAGGTATGCATCCACTGGGCGGACGGTAATCGTCGCTTCGCATGAGGTTGAGCGAGTTAAGGCTGCTTCAGACCGCGGATACCTCTGTGACCGCGGAATTTTGATTGGACCGGAGGTCAATCCAGCCAAGGGAGGTTACCGAGTTGCGCCGCAGCTAGGTGACGCTGGTGAAGTTGACGGGCTATCCCCTTGATCCGTGATGCGCTGGAAATCGCCAAAAAGGACTTGCTCATCGAAGTCCGTTCAAGGGTACTTTTGAATCAACTGCTTCCCTTCGTGGCCGTGGTGCTGATACTTTTTGGATTTGCGGTCGGAACGGAAAATCGAACCCTTGTCGACATCTCCCCTGGGATATTTTGGGTCATCGCCTTCCTGTCGGCTCTTTTAGCAATACAGAGGTCGTTTTCCATCGAAGCTGAAAATCAGGCCAAGGATGGCCTTTTGGCATACGGGCTAGAGCCTGGTGGAATATTCTTAGGCAAAGTCGCCTCGATCTTCTTTGAATGCGTCGTTGTAGAGGTTTTCCTGGGACTTGGAGTTGTCTTTGTCTATGGAATGCGGCTCCACTCCGTGGCGTTGCTAATTGTGTCGGCGGCGTTTGCAACTTTAGGAGTGGCCTCTGTCGGGACGCTTTTTGGTGCGCTTGCTGCGGCGACAAAGGTTAGGGAGACGCTTTTGCCCCTTCTTGTCCTGCCGAGCACCGCTCCGGTGTTGTTAGCAGTTACAAAAGCGTGGGAAGATGGTATATCGAGCCGAATTGGGATCGGAGATCCGTGGCTCGGGTTATTGGTGGTTTTTGGTTTGATCTACCTCGCCATAGGTCTGGTGAGCTTCGGGTCGGTCCTGGAGGACTGAGAATTGAAAAGCGGTAAATTTTGGGTGAGACTGTTGGCTGTAGTCGCCTTGCTAGGCGTCGCGCTGACATATTGGCTGGGTCTCTTTATAACTCCACCTGATGTTATACAGGGTCAGTTGGTGAGGCTCCTTTATATCCATCCGTCGGTAGCGTGGGTAGCCTATCTGGCTTATGGGGTCACCTCTGTGGGATCGATTCTCTACCTCTGGAAGAGGACACGTTCGTTGAAGTGGGATCGTCTGGCGGCCGCTTCAGCGGAGGTGGGTGTCGTTTTTACCGCCCTGACGCTGATCACCGGATCGATTTGGGGGAGACCAACCTGGCATGTTTGGTGGACTTGGGACGCCCGACTTACCACTACGGCCCTGCTCTTTTTGCTCTACTTAGGCTATTTGGCGCTAAGGAAAGTACCTGCGCCGAGGGATAAGGTTGCTGTTCGGGCTAGTGTGGCAGGACTGGTAGCCTTCATCGACGTGCCAATCGTCCACCAAAGTGTCGTTTGGTGGAAGACCCTTCATCAGAGCGCAACTGTCTTTAATGCCTCGCTTAGTCCAAAGGTACACGGCGAGATGGCTTGGACCATGCTGATTAGTTTTATTAGCTTTACCCTGGTCTATCTTTGGATGACGATAAAGCGCTATCAGATCGAAACGGATATAGATGAATTTGACAACCTCGAAGTTGAGGCGGCAATTGCTGAAAGACTTCGAGAAGTTGACGAATTGGTTAACTCAAAGACATCTTCTGGGACCCGAGAGGCAATCCCTAGAGACGGAGGATCAATCTCATGAACGGTTATGTTGAGGCCGGTTATCTTGTTGTTACGGGCGTACTGGGTGGATACTCTCTGCAGCTCGCTAATAAGTCCAGAAAGCTTAAAAGGGCCGTGGTTTTGGTGCGCGAATCGAGCGGCAGGCGGACCGAGGGTCGAAGCGAGAATTGACTGAATCCTTGGGGGATGCTGGGTTGGCGGAGCGGAGAAAGATGGGAGTCGGCGTCGAGTCGCCCGTAGACAAGGATGTCGACTGGAAGACGGTTAAGTCTTTGCGGTCGAGACCGGTAACTGCCACCAGGGCGATCATGGTATTGCTGCTAATCGCTGCGGCACTGGCCTTTGTGATCTACAAAGGAATAAGCAATGCGATTCAGTATTTCTACACCGCCCAGCAGGCCGTGGCGCAAAAGAGCCAGTTGGGCTCGAAGACCTTCAGGTTGGAGGGGATAGTAGTGCCGGGGTCGATAAGGGATACGCAGAGCGGAGTCGATTTTCAGGTTCGCTTTGCAAATACCTATGTACCGGTAGTCGAGATAGGGTCTCCTCCCCAGCTTTTCCAACCGACAATTCCGGTGGTCTTGGTTGGACATTTCCAGGGGAACTATTTTTGGTCGAATCAGATCATGATTAAACACACGGCCAACTATGTCGCCGCTCATCCAAGTAGGATAAAAAATGCCGGAGGCGGATCCTAGTTGAATGCCGAATTGGGCCGAATCGGTATACTCATTTCATTGGCGGCGTCACTAGCTGCAGTAGGGCTGTTTTTAGTGGCGCTTCTGAAAAAGAGGGTCGGAGCGATTAGGCACGCCCGATCTTTTGCCCTGCTTTCGGTTTTCGGCGTGGCCGTCTCTACCTTTGCAATTGAGCGGGCACTAGTTGTTCACGACTTTTCGATCGCTTTCGTGGCGCAGAATAACTCTAAAGAGACCCCGCTGCTCTTCTCTATCTCCGGGATGTGGTCAGCCCTCCAGGGATCTATCCTTCTTTGGGCGCTTATCCTGGGGTTCAATCTTGCTGCCCTGATCTTTTTTACCAGGGCTCGCAAGTTGGAAGTCGCCTCGAACTGGGCTCTATTGGTGACTTCGGTAACGATGGCATTCTTCGTCGCCATGATGTTCGGACCGGCCAATCCTTTTGCCTTGACACAGGGGACGATTCCCCCAGATGGCCTCGGACCGAACCCGCTATTGCAGAACTACCCCTTGGTGGCGGTACATCCGCCCCTTTTGTACTTTGGATTTGTGAGTATCACCATTCCCTTCGCCCTGTGGATCGGTGCTTTGCTTGCAAAGGATCGATCGGGCTTCTATAGAGAACTCTCCAGGAGATGGGCGGTTATCTCCTTCAGCTCCCTTACCCTCGGTATTACCTTGGGAGCGTGGTGGTCCTATCAGGTTCTGGGCTGGGGTGGCTTTTGGGCTTGGGATCCGGTCGAGAATGCTGCTCTTATGCCGTGGCTTTTCTTGGTAGCTTACCTACATTCGGCCTTTGCAGAAAAAAGGGTCGGATCGGGCCAACTCTGGAGCTACGTTTCGATAACTTCGGCCTTCGCATTTACCATTCTCGGCACTTACTTCACGCGCTCTGGGGTCCTCCAGAGCGTCCATGCCTTTTCTTCATCCACTTTGGGTGACATCCTGATATCTTTTTTTCTGGCCGTCTGTTTAGTATCTATCTATCTTGGCGTGTCGAATTTTTCCCTACTTAGCCAGAGGCGACCGAATTCGAGATGGGCTTCGAGGTCAAATTTAATCAAGGTCAATAATGTCGTCTTAGCTGCGATTGTTTTGATAGTTCTTTTGGGTACGGTCTTCCCACTGTTTGCGAGCGCTCTCTTTGGACAGGTGATAACCGTCGGAGCGCCATACTTCAACTCATATGTCGCACCCTTGGGCGCACTTTTGCTCGTGCTGATGGCAATA
>JAKBHQ010000085.1 GCA_021836665.1 Thermoplasmata archaeon | reverse complement strand
TGAACCAGCCGGAAATCAGACTCGGGATTGGGACCAACTTGATGTCGCGGTGGACCAAGAAGCATAAGGCGGACTCAAATCTGTCGTTTTTGGAGAATAGACCAACGTGCGTTCACATGGGTCACTTCATGGTCAGACCTTTAGGTGAGGGACCTCCAAAGACTGATCAATCTGAAGTGGGTGTCCTTTTCTCAGCGGCTTAAAAACGCCCTGTCAGCTATTGAAAAAGACAATCTGAGATGGGGGCTATGCCATCAAGAAAGCCTCGACATGCTGATTCACCCCGCTTGGGTAAATGACGCCGGAGTCGCTTTGAAGAAAGGATCGAGGTCAGCTCATCCTTCAAGTCACCATTTCCTTAGAAGTATAAAGAAGAGGTGTGGATCGTTTTGTGAGACACGCCTCTTTAGGTCATTTAGGAACTCGATGATCGGCACTGTGTGGATCTCAGCTGGAGTACACCGCTTCTTGATTCAGTCTTTTGCTAAAAATATCAGGATAAAGTTGGCAGTGACCTAGATCACCTTGGATCGACCCCCTACAACTCTTTGAAATCCGCTGTTTCTGCGATGATGTGTACCTATACCTTCTACAGCAAAGTTGTGACCTCACGAGGGGTGGGGGAAGTTGATCTCATCAACCCTCGTGCAATATCGGTGAAAGACTCCTTTGGCGAAAGCCCGAGTGCTAAGGCTCACCATCTTCAACGACTAAAAGTACCACTGGCATCCGATTTCAGTCTCTTACAACTGCTGTCCACCGCAAGGAGCTCTGCTGCAATGATCGGTTGGTTGCGCTGAGATTCGTCAGCGAGGTCGCGGAAGTTGCCGCTTGATCTTTTACCTACCCTATTGGCTCATAACTGATGTTTTTTCGAAATAGTCTTTACACATGTCCTTTGAAACCGCTTCGAATCGTGATGATCGTTTTACGCCACAGTTAATTGCCAGCTTGGAGTTTTCCAATCACCTTCGCGGGTACAACCGGGATGAAGTGAGAGCTTTTCTGGCAAAGGTTGCTGCTCACGTGTCGTCGCTGGAAGAGATGTTGCATCTATCGAGAACAGAGGTCGAGTCACTCAAGAAGGAGGTTAGGAGCCAACTTCAAATAGGAGATATCGAAGCATCTAAAATTGGAGAGCACGCAGCCGAGGTAGTTCGGATAGCCTCCGATACCGCAAGGGCAATTCGAATCCAAGCCGAAAGTCAAGCGGAAGCCATCATACAAAGGGCCGAGCGCAGTGCTAAGCGAATCGTCGAAGACGCTGAAGCCAAGGCTGAATCGCTTCAATTGGAGTCGTCGCAGAGTGCCGAGGATGCGCTGCAAAGAGCAAAAAAGCAAGGTGACGAGTTCTTGAACTATGCAGATGCACAGGGAACCGAACTGATACAAAAGGCCAAAGAGGAAGGCAGGGCCATTGTATATAGGGCAAAAGAACTGCGTTCGTCCTATCTCAATGATGCCAGAGCAAAGGTCGACGAGCTCATGAAGGAGATGTCGGAACTTGAAGCGGCAAGAAACAGTATCCTGACGATTCTTAATGGTGCCGGGAGAATGATCGCAAGGGTCGAGAGTTCGCTCGATCCACAACATCTCTATCTAAAGTCGGGGGCAGACGACGAGAATAGCTCGTCCAATAGCAATTCGATTTCCGAGGTCGAAGTTGAAACTTATGACGGAACCGCTGAGCCGGAGATCGCTATTCGAGGTTCGGAAGATCCGCTGTTGCGAACTTTGGATTCTGTGCCATTTGAGGACGACGAGGAATCAATATCGGCGGTTCGAGATTCAGCGCTTGCCGGTGCGGAGGAAGAGCCAGCTGCTGATTTCGCCAAAGAGTGGTCGTCTGGCCGCAATGGCCAGATTGACGAGAAGGAGGAATTTTCTCCTGAAGAAGCCGAGCTCCAGGGGACTACTGCCGAGTTGAGCCTGGACAACGAGGTTGGGCAAACCGTGGACAGCCTTGCATATCAAGCTGGAGCCTTCGGCGGCGGCGAAATAGAAGAAGACCAGCTTAGAAGTAGTGAACCCTTTGAAGTCGAAGCATTGTTCGAGGAAAAGCCGCTCGAAGACGGATCGTCTGACTCTTTCATGCAGACGGGCGAAGGAGAGTTCTCTCGTTTAGCGGAAGAGGATGATTTCGACGCTGATACATTGAAGTCAGCAGAAGCTATTCCAAGCACCTTTGAGGCCATTATCGATGAGCCCATTGCTATCTCTTTTGAACCTAGGTTACTGGATGACGATGGGGCAGGTCTGGAGCCCTCATTGGCTGATGACGGTAGTGTGCCTCCAGATTTGCCCTATGAATCTAGCGTAGAGTCCGGGTCAGTTCACAAAGAACTTGAATTTAGTCGCGATGTCGAACAGCCTTCAATGGCTGCACAAGCTGACCTCGAGAGACTGAACAGGCTCGAGGAGCTCTTTGAGCGAATAAGGGTCAGTCGCAACTCTGAGGAATTGGAAGCGAACTCAGTTCTTTCATCGGGTGAATTAGCAGTTCCAACGGGCAGCAAAAACGAGGACTTCACCGATTCGACGATGCAGGCCTCACCGGTGTCCCCTTCGGATCTATCTACTGTCGGTTCAAGCTCTGAGGGTGCTTCTGTGGTCTTGGGCGAGACCGAGATGGCGTTGATTGTCGCTCGGGACGCAAGTGTGCAGCCGACCCTTCTTCAGTTGTCCCGCAGAACGAAGCGACTTCTCCAGGACGATCAGAACGAACTTTTGGATGCATTGAGAAAGGGTGGTGTCGAAGGCGCGCAATTTATGACGAAAGAACTTGGGGCCCGGCTTGAGCAGCGAGTCGAGGATTTAAAGGATTTGTTGTTGCCGGCGGTCGAGGCGGGATATTCGTCGGTTCGAGCAGTTACAACCCCAGAAGATGCATTCGCTATTGCGAGAGAGGTCCTTGAGGAGCTTCTAGCTCTGCTCAATCAACTGAGTCTGACCAAGGTTAAAGGCTCATTGTTGGTTCATGACGGGGGAAATGAGTCCGATCGGGCATATATAGGGACCTGAGAAGCTCCAGGCTTGACTCGATAATCGAAGATGCAGTTGTGTCTGCACATTCGAGGGGAGCCCTCGCTGGTTCAATCGGTAGAAGAGTGAGGTGGATCGCCCATGACAAGGGGAACACCTGTCCAGATTGTGAGGACAATGCGCTTAACGGTGAGACGGTTAGTGGCGAACCATTTCCTACCTCCCATAGTGCACCTCCGGCACATCCCGGGTGTAGATGTCTGATTATGGTGGAGCGCGCCTAGGGTAGATCTCATGCGGAATCCAAGTGAAATGGCTGCTGGCCAGAGAAGAGGATCACGGCGTCAAGTAGTCGCGCTCGGTGCTTTCATTGTCCTTATAGTTTTAGTGCTTTCTTTGCGTGGCATATCGGTCTTTTTCACGGATTTTCTGTGGTTCAAGTCGGTCCACCTTTCCGGAGTTTGGTCCACGGTTCTTTTGGCCAAGATTGAGCTGGCGGTCTTTTTCACCTTTGTCGGTGCCTTGATGTCGTTTATAAGCTTGACCATTGCCCAAAGGATCATGGACAAGAGCGTTCCGAACGATTCGGCTTCAGAGGAGCTCATAAATAGATACCGAAGTGCAACTTCAAGATTTCCGCGAATTGGCCGAATCGTAGTTTCCGCTGTTATAGGGCTCCTGCTCGGAGTTGGTACTTCGTCTCAGTGGCAAACCTGGCTGCTTTTTAGAAACTCGGTACCTTTTGGTATCAAGGATCCGCAATTTCATCTTGACGCAAGTTTTTTTGTGTTTAGGCTTCCTTTCTACCTGTTTCTTGTCCATTGGGTGTTCGTCGCGCTAACGCTTGTGTTTCTGTTGACTGCTGGTGCGCACTATTTGTCTGGGAATATCACAACTCAGGGCAAGCGGCCCAGAGTTTCTCCGCCCGTAAAAGCGCAACTATCGATGATTCTGGGATTGATGGCGCTTGTCAAAGCGTTTGGCTATTACTTTCAACGCTATGAGCTGGACCTTTCAACTCGGGGAGTAGTCCAAGGGGCTTCCTATACCGATGTCCATGCCCAGTTGCCGGCACTAAACATGCTGATAGTAATTTCTCTAGCTTCATTTGCTCTGTTGATTTTTAACATCAGGCGGCAAGGATGGGTTCTCCCAGCGATTGGAGTGGGCCTTTGGGCGTTCCTTTCCGTCGTTCTTGGTGCAGTGTATCCAGCAATAATTCAGAACTTTGTGGTCCAGCCTTCCCAGGCGACAAAAGAGTTGCCTTATATCAGCCGGAATATTACAGCCACACGGTATGCCCTGGGCTTGGATGGGGTGTCGCAGCAGAACTTCCAGGTAAGTGACAATTTATCTCAGAACCAACTGCTGCAGAGTGCAAGTGCCTTGAAGGCGGTGAGGTTGTGGGGGACCAATACGCCGCTACAAACGGTAAATAAGCTCCAAGATATTCGTTCTTACTACCAGTTCAATTCCATTAGTGCTGATAGATACAAGATTAACGGCGTGACCACGCCAATGATAGTTGGCATACGTCAGTTGAATGCATCCAATTTACCTTCAAACTCCTGGGTTAACCAGCACCTTCAATATACCCACGGATACGGAGCCGTTTTAGCCCCAGCAAACCAGATTACTCAGGACGGAAACCCGTCCTTTGCCGTTAGAGATGTTCCACCCGTTTCGACCGGAGGAACCGAGAAGATTACTCAACCACAGGTTTATTACGGTCAGCAAGTGCCTGGATATGTCGTTGCAGACACAAAGCAGCCTGAGGTTGACTACCAGACGTCTACCGGGGCTTCGGTCGAGACGAGCTATGCGGGTTCAGGTGGAGTGAGACTGTCGTCGGAACTCGTGAAGGCCGCTTTTGCGATGCGTTTTGGAGACTTGAACCTCCTTATCTCTGGACTCATAACCAATCAGTCCAAGATCATGTTCAATAGAGATATTCAAGCCAGGATTCAAAAAGCAGCCCCATTTTTATCGCTTGGATCCAACCCTTACCCAGTGATACTCTCTGGCAAGATCTATTGGGTCCAAAACGCATACACCACGTCTGCTTACTTTCCGTATTCTCAAACCGCCGATACTTCCGCGCTTAATCCAGCGAGCGGTCTGGCGGCCAACAGTTTTAACTACGTGAGAAATTCCGTAAAGGTGCTGGTGGACGCTTACAACGGAACGATGACTTTCTATGTCACCGATCCGACGGATCCGATCATTCGGTCATATGAGAAGATGTTTCCAGGTTTGTTTACGCCTGCTTCAAAAATGTCCCAAGGATTGATTGACCACCTTCGCTACCCGAACGATATGTTTACTGTCCAAGCAGCTGCGTTTGGCAGGTATCACATCACGAATCCGACGGCATTTTATAACGCTGGCGATGCCTGGACTCTTGCACAAAACCCCGGCAATGGAGTGCCAACTTCCACTCCGCAGACGGTGTTTGGATCTTCCGGAACTTCTACCCAGAACGCTAGGATGCAGCCCCTATATGAGTTGATACAACTGCCAGGAACTAACACATTGAGCTTTTGCATCGTCGAAGCTTACGTGCCAGTTTCCCAAAATGATGTCCAGCAAAACCTAACCGGCATGTTGGTGGCACGCAGCGATCCTGGACACTATGGGCAGCTGATTGATTATGTTACCCCGAGAGGTCAGCAGATTGATGGACCACAGTTGATCAACGCGAGGATCAACGCCACTACTGCGGTATCGCAACAGATAAGCCTTTTGGACCAGCATGGCTCTCAAGTACAACTCGGGAGTGTAATGATGATTCCCATTCAGCAGAGCCTGCTTTATGTCCGCCCTCTCTATGTAGAAAGCACTCAAAATCCGCTGCCTGAGATCAAACAGGTGATTGTGGTATATGGCACTCAGGTGGCAATGGAGCCGACATTGGCGGGAGCGCTAAACGATATCTTTGGAGTGAACGTTCCTGGTCTGCAAGGTTCGACCCAGGTCACTAGTGGAGGTGGAGGCGGTGGCCCAAGCGTTCCAAGTTCGGTTTCTTTGAGCGGTCTGGCAAGCTCAATTAGCCAGGCATCGTCACTATACGACAAAGCCCAAGCAGCCCTCAAGGCTGGCAATTTGGCTCAGTACCAAGCAGACGTAAATGCCTTAGGCTCGCTTTTGGCCGGTACGCAGTCCTTGAGCGGATTTCCTCAGTCGTCGACAGGTACCGGCTCGTCAACCACTTCTACGACTTTGGCAAAGACGGCAAAAGGATAGCCGACACAATCTCTTGGTAGGTACGATTCGTACTCACTTGCCCTTGAAAGCGGGGGCTCTGACTTTGCTAATTGATTGGGAGTGCTTAGCATCGCTTCAGTTCTGACGCCTCGACCTACTGGTCCGGTACCGATGACTCGGTGCCGGACCAGTTCAGGTCGCTAGCTTTGACCTGCTAATTTGGTTTGTCGCGGACATGAACCGGTTTTGGGCAATCCTTATGACAATTTG
>JAKBHQ010000249.1 GCA_021836665.1 Thermoplasmata archaeon | reverse complement strand
CTACGCTCGGCCTCAATCAGCGCAGCTTCAAAACGCTGATGAATAACGGCGTTGAGAGTCGGATTAATTGCTTCGATGGCCGAAATTGAAGCATTCAGAACTTCACGAGGTGACACTTTTGCTTGTCTGATAAGCTCAGCTTGACCCAACGCATCTAAGCGCAAGATATCATTATCCATCGCTTTTCACCTCGAAATCCGATAGCCAAAATTCAGTCTTCAATGGACCGAGCAACCACGGCCAAGCCGCACCATACTTGCCTACAAGGCATCGGAGCAGATGTAAAGGACCGAGCAGACTAGCACGCTTTGCGACCTCGCTTTCTCTAAGGTTATACGATTACAAGGGAGCTACATCTGCACCGAGGCCCCACAAGCAGCTAGCGGGACTTCGCTATTCACCAGCCCGATTATCCCAGAAATGGTCGTGGGAATTTATCCTGTTCATTCCGCCGTCAGGGTGCCTCAGCTGGTCGGCGAGTGGTAAAAACCATCGCTACCGGTCTAGCCGCCTTAATCTTCGAACTTCGTCAAACGCTGCTAGCCAATGACGATGGATCTTTGGGCACTGGTCATGCACTGCAATGCAACAAATTCGATATGCGAGTGCCGATGATTGCCGAAAACTAAAGTGGGTCCGACAGAATCCGTCGGACCCACTTGGAATAGTTATCTCGACTAATTACCCCATTACCTGCAGCTCGCCTGAATTACTACTCGTCGGCAACGATCGAACCAACACGGTCGGCTAAACCTGGATTTCGCTTCGACAGCACTGAGGCGTATATGACAGCTAGGACCACCACAACCAATGCTATGTATGGATACCAGTTGTAGGGGGTCACCTGACCAGGCTTGGCTAGGTAGTACAAAGGAACAATGATAAAAAGAGCCCCCAGAACTGGAAGTACTAGGTGTCTGACGACTTTAAAATCAGCGGGCTTGTACTTCTTGTAGTAAAAAGGCAGGGCAAGGTTGGCCAAGAGGTAAACAAGCAGGACCAAAATGGTTCCCATCGTCGATGACTCAGCAAAAAAGTTGATCGGGTCCATCGTTCCTGACCCAAATATATGTGCTAGCGCCCAGCCGCCAATCAGCAGAACCGATATCCCGACAAATACTAAGATTGCGTTCATTGGCGTACGTCGCTCCTGATGAACTTTCCCTATCGCCGAAGGCAGTAATCCCTCCCTACCTGCTGAAAAAATCAATCTTGCCTGTGAGTTCGTACCAGCAACCAGTGCTCCAAGTGTTGAAGTCATTCCTGCAAGGTAAGCAAAGAAGGCCAGTATCGCGACCGTACCATTTGCTACGGTGATAAAGGGGATCGCCGCATTTCCCAACTTGGTGACGTTATAGTCAAAACCGGTCACGGTTGCGTAGGCAAAGACTATGTAGCTGACGGACATAATGGCCACGGAAGCGAAGACCGCCTTTGGCACGTTCCTCCTCGGATCGTTTGTCTCCTCGGCGAGGGCTGCTGAATTCTCCCATCCGATAAATAGATAGATGGCAAGGGGAAAGCCAGCAGCTAGACCGGACATTCCGTTGGTAATGTGGCTCGGCTCAAAAGGGGTCAACGAGAGGTGCCCTCCACTTTGGATGATTGCCACAATCGAGACGATGAAGAGTACCGCTATCTCGAAGGCAAAGAAGAATCCGGCAACCTTGGTGGAAACCGACACCCCTCTGATCATCAGCATCACCGCAAGGACGGTGAGGACGGCCGTAAGGATGCCCCAGGGAACATTCCACTTTAGATAGTGGCTAAGAAGGATCGACAAAAACCCTCCGGAGATGGCAATTACCGAGGCCATGGCCACGATATAGCCAACTCCAGCAAGGATGGCTGTCGTCACTGCACTAGTAGGTCCGAAGGACTTGCCAACGAAGGTAATGAAACCGCCCGCAGAAGGCTGCGCCTTCGAAAACTCAGACAATGTGTTCGCTAGAAATGCAATTGCAATTCCTGCGGCAACAATGGTAAGTGGGGACGCTACGCCCGCTGTTATCGCCAGGAAGCCAAATCCAAAAAAGAAGCTCATGGCAGGCCCGATGTTGGCCATCGTCGCCGCTGAGATATCTATAATTCCTAAAGAACCCGAGCGCAGTCTGTGCTGTTGGTGCGGAGGTGCCATCGATTGTGGCTCAACCTCCGTTGCCGAAAGCTTTCCGGGAACCATTGAATCACTTTGGTCCATTGGAATTATCCTCCATATCGTCGATAGGTGTGCTCCATTGCACACCAAAGAGCAGAAATACCTCGGGTCGCTTGGAACAGACGCCGGACTTGGTCACCTGCTCGAAGCTTTCGAGGATTCCATCGGAGAACTATACCAAGTGTCGTTCTGTGACACTAGACAAATATATGAATATTAACTGCAGGGAAGAAAAAAGATTCGACGAAGGTCAAGAGATCAGCCCGGCAAGCAGTGCACACGCCGGCCACTGGCCCCACCCAGACCGTGAAGCTAATTGCGCCGCTGCTTGATCTTGAATCAAAGGTGTCGCCTGGTATGGGTAACCCGAGAATCCTAGCCCGAGCCAAGTCGACTCGGAGAACTGATATGCCCCATAATAACCATTACCGGTATTATCGGAATAGTTGCCGCCGGATTCGCAGTCGCGAATCCTTGTGAGATCGCTTGTAAGGGAAGAACTCTGATTGAGCGGCGGACTCTGAACGATGGTCCTGATTCCACCTGGTGATGGCAATCCTTGCACGGTGTTCTGTCGAGCTTTCCTGGCGAGGGCCTGTTGTATTAGGGTTTCGATCTGCCCATTCACTTGGGAAAGTACGGACTGCTCAGCTGTTACTCTGTTTGCAAGTGAGGTCTCTGCGGCAGACAAAGTTGCAAGCTTCGACTTCAGGGAGACGAGTTGATTGTCAAGGGCTAGCTCCTGCTGGCTGATTTGAAGGGTTAGGAAGCGCAGTTCCTGCGTAGTGTCAGAAACCGACATTGACGACAAATTCTCAAAATCTAACTTGAGAAGATAATCCTGCTGCGTCGAGGAGAGCAACCGTCCCAATGACGTCACTCCAAACCCACCTACGTAGACGTTGATGGCCGCCCTAGTCAAGGCGCTCTCTAGTTTCTTGACCTTCCCCCGTTCCGTCGTCAAACTTGTCTGCGAACTTGCTATATTCGCGTTCAGCTGATTTATCTGACCCTCAATATTTCCACGTTGGATGACAAGCGATCTGACAGCGGAGGAGTCTGAAGTTATTTGATTAGCGATCGATGATGCCTGTTCTTGAAGGACACTTTGGCTAGCACTTGCTGGTGAAGAGAGATCAGTAATACTCACAAGAACCGAAGCGAAAAGCGTTAGCCTTATCAGAGCGGAGACCCCCACTCGGCAACCACTACTTTGCAAATTCTCGACACCTTTCCCCCTCAGGCGACTCATGAAAGGCTTGTCCAAGATCGTTTGACGATCTACCTTACGGCTGAGAATAAAGTCGGCTGAGATTGGATAATTTTAATCGAACAATATATGTTAGCTTCAATTCAACCAAACCTTAGCTTCACCAACTTCTACCAGGCAGACAAGTACCGATAGCAAGTCGCTGAAACCTTTCCAAGGTCTAAGTGGTCGAGGTCAGTCCCTTTGTCTCGATCGAGGGAAATAAGGCTCCACCGATTCAATGGTGAATCGAGTATTCAGGCTCATGAAACCAGTTTTACGGTGGGAGCAGAACGGAGTAACTTCTCCCTCGCTAAACCTTCACTCGGGCTACTGGTTTACCAGAATGGGGTGTGGGGCGGAATGCCCCTGGCTTTAGCCATGGGGATGTAGAGCCCCACCAGGGCGAAGCCCTGAGACCTGCGCTCAAACCTTGCGCTGATTAGCCACATACTCCTTGATGACCTCTAGCGGAGCAACGGCGAATGTAGCGACGAAGTATGAGTCCAACAGCGTTAGCGAGATTGCGAAAAGACCTGCAAACTCATCCACAAACACACCGAGACGACCGACCCTTGATCCCCTTGATGAGATGATGAATGCCGTATCAGGGATCGACACCAACGAGAAGATGTGATCAAGCATGCTCTCGATCTCAGTCGACTCGGCCCCTCGACAGAGCTACACCTAGGCAAAGCCGTATCCCTAAAACCAATATCCCTAAAACCAATATCCCTAAAACCAATATCCCTAAAACCTCATAGTCGTCGCTCATTGAGTAGTACGAGGAGGTCGCTAAATTCGGGCATGGTCTGTGGCGTGACAAATTAATAGCGCACCACAGTGGTCCTTCAACGTATGTTGAGTTCGATTATCTCTCCTTAACGCATTCAATTTTTCACTGGAGTTTTTGGAGAAACGAAAATCTGCCAGCTAGCCGGGTGACACCCCGAGAATTATTACTTGATTTCGTGTTTAATAATCCTAATCTCTGTCGATTAGCGGGTCTTGATCGAGCGTTTGAAATCGAGAGAACTTCCCGCAAGCTTCGGGACCAATTACCCTTATTACGAGAGCCATTGAATCACTCGTTATCCGCCGTCGAGACCTTAACCATCGCACAATTGTGGGATTCCGGCTATGCGAATTGGCTTTTTAGATCGGAAACTGGAAATGACTCAGATGGCAACACTTGAAAACCTTAGCGCTGGCGAGCCCGAAGCGGAAGTCGAAAATCCAAAGGCTAGTGCTTTATGTGGGTTTCTCGCTGACGGATGCCAAATAATGCAGGACACGGTGCTTGAAGAGCGAAAAACAACCGGGGTAATTAGCGTGATTTCTGAGGCCGGAGGCGAAATCGCCCTCGACCTAGTTGACCTCGGCAATGAATTAAACGAAATATTAGTTACCACGAATAACCAGACAGTACTCTTCGATGATCTGGCACAAACAACTTCCGACCTGTCTCTTCGCGCCAAGGACCTTTCAAGCGACACCGAAGCCCTCATGGGTGTGACCGAACTAGTGGCCAATGAGATGACCCTTTCCAAAGAATCCGCCTCGATAACTTGCCAAGAGATCGCCAATCTTTCTGAGTGGGTCACCGTCGCCGACAGCAGGCTCAATACGCTAAAGGGGACAATCAGCTCCATTAATGCCATTGCGCAAAGTATCGATTCGATCGCACAGCAGACTCATATATTGGCGCTAAATGCCAGGATTGAAGCCGCAAGGAGTGGCGTAGCAGGTGATGGCTTCGAGGTAATAGCCCAATCGGTCAGGAGCCTTTCAGATAAAACCATAAGTGCCGCACACTCGATATCAGAAACAACTGAACCCCTGATTCAAGCCGTTAGCGCAATTGGTAGATCGTCCGTCCTTGCCAAGCAGAGGGCAACCCGAGCCGAAGGCTCCTCGAGCCGCATTCTTGCATATATCGAGACGACCCAGCAACAGGTTGACGAGTTGTCAGAACGTATTGCCGGTATTGATAGTTTTGTACAAAACTCCAGCAGGCTCTCGTCGATGCGCGAAGTCGCTTTCGACTCCCTCAGGGATGGGTTTTCCGATTCAAGGAATGGGCTCCAGAAATGCACCCATGAGCTTTCAGAGTTAGTCTCGCTAGCGGAATGGCTGTTGATAGAAGCGGCGATCTCTGGCTCAAACTCATTCGATCAAGAGATCTCAATGCTAGCTATCTCATTGGCTGATAGGATATCAAACGAAATTGAATCCCTCATCGACGACGGCACCATTTCAAAAGAGGATCTCTTCGATGGCAGCATATTAGGGTCAGGCTTTCCGATTCGCCCCGAATCACTCCTCGGTGAAACCAAGAACGGCAATTCGGTCTTTAGTAAAATACAAGGACTTCTACTCCAGTATCAGTCGATAAGTTACATTATCGTCACCGATAAAGGATCGTTATCCCGACCGCAAGGCACGAGCCGCCGACATTACGCCGCGGAGGGTTCCAAGGAACCGACGGGTGGAACCGACGGTGCAGACCTTGGCCAAGATGAGGACCGTATTGCTGACGGGGCCCTTCGGAGCACTAGGCCATTTTGTATTCAAACTTTCAGGAGAACAACAAAACACTCCGATCGACCAATATCGATGAAAGATCTATCGGCGCCAATATTCATCCGCGGAGAGCATTGGGGTGCCATCAGGATAGGAATAGCCTCAAGTGCCGAAGTGCCAAAATCGAACACTTCACAATTGAGGAACGAGCCAGATGCCGGCGGAGCAACAAAGCACAACATCGACTTCGATGGCGTCGTCGACAAGATCGCAAAGGCGTCAAGTGAACTCGGACTAAGACTAGCCGAGGTTGCAGCCGAGGTTGCCTCGATAACTTCTACCTCGACCTTGCAGTTAAGCCTATTTGAAGAACTCGAAGGGAACACGGCTCAAGCAGCGGAATCGAACAGACTGCTCTATTCTGACGCCCAAGCCCTCGTTGAGGCGACACTCAAAGTTGAAGAGCAAATGAGGGCGGCGACCAAAGCGTCAGACGCATCTCGAGATGATGTATTGGCACTGGTCACCTGGATCGAGTCGGCCG
>JAKBHQ010000348.1 GCA_021836665.1 Thermoplasmata archaeon | reverse complement strand
CCAAAAAGTAATTTAGCCGTGGCTAGGTCTACCATTGCGCTACTGTCCGACTTTTTCCCATCCACCACGGGGGAAGTGATACATGTGGATGGAGGCTTTCATGCAGTTGGAGCATGATCTGAACTACCTACTTGTTTGACGGAACAGGCACGAAGGGTGCTGGCAATCGATACTCCTTATGAGGTTCTTAGGGCTATGAACCCTGTCACGAGGAAATTGGCGACTTCACCTTTTGTCTGCAAAGTCGGCAACGACCCGGATTGACCGTCCAAGTACCAGGTCCCAGTCCAATTTTGAAGCACAATAATCGAATGAGGACCGGGGTTCAACCACATATGATCGATTCCTCCAACTGGAAAAGGTTCGCCGGTTATTTGGTATGGACCAAAATACTGGTCTCCCCCATCGAATGAAACGCTATAAGTCGAAGTTGCAGAAATGGCCAGCTCCCCTAGCACACTCTCGGCAGACAACGACGCATGAATGCTGTCACCACTTAAGAGGTAGGAGGTTATACCCACGACTCCGTATCCAGGAGGAATTGCGGGGGATGGCGTTGGCAACTGTTTGATCAGCTGCATCGACCATTCGCTATTTGCAACTTCGGAAGGCGTGGGAAGGTTCGTGGCCTTGCCCCTTCCGGATTTGCAGACGCCGAAAATGTTGATCAAGTATCGTTTAACCACTTCGGCACTAGCGAGACCAATTACGTTCGATCCAAATGGATCTTTCTGCGTAACAGCATCAAGTACGCATGGATTGGGGGCTACAACTTGATTTGCTTTGCCGAGAGAAATAGGTTGCGATGGCGGCTTTATTGCTACTGTCCTTGATGAACCGGAATTAGAGTTTCCCTTCTTGGCTAATTCTGTTCCGCCGCCCAAGTTCACTACGATCTGACCAGGCTCGCTCCCCTTGACCACCTTTACATAGGAGGTGTTTGAACCGAGCAGGGACTCCACTGGAAACTTCAAAGTTCCGAGGCTCACCAGCAAAACAGCGGTTATTAGAAGTCCAAAAAACTTACTTCGCTTGATCCAACCCAAGGGACCAGGTCCGTCACCCAGAAGCATTCCCATCTCTGAACCCCATTCCGCAACCAAGGCCTTCACAATTGGAGCAACAAACCCGATATCAGATTATTCTTACCACGGGTGTATCATCTACTCAAATGAAGTTGACACTTATTATTTCCCGACAGCTTCAAATCGAAACCACAACGGTCACCGGCCAGGTCGAATCCTAAAAATAATCGACGCAAAGAGAAGGCACAACTGCACTAGTGGGGTCTAAAAATCGTCGCTGAAAAGATATAAACGCGTCGGTGATTCGTGACGAACCTGGTCAACCAAGCCATTCCCCCTCCGCCTATCCACGCAAAGTAATACGAGCGTCAACAACCGACGAATAAATCTATAAAGGTCAGTTCCCTCAAAACCTGTCTGGGTAAGCGCAATCTCGAGGTATCGATCCTCAAGCGGCAAATCAGTGGTTTCGTGCTGGGGAGATGTGCGTGTTTGCGCCTTAAGTTGACAAGCTCATTCTGGTTGGTGACCTAGCGACACCTCTCTTTAGGAAAGGGAGCGTTGTTATCTGTGCCCGAGCATCTTCGTCGGATGATAAGCCCTATTCCAATCGGCGGGTGGCCCCCGCGTCGAGTCGAGCCACTTGGCATGGATAAGTGATAGACCGGATGGTCACCGGAGCCAGATCAGCTCTTATCGGAGATAGTCACAAGTTCCTATCACCGGTGAGCGATTTTGAAGCGGAGAGCATTTCGATCCAGATCGCTCCAGTCGTTTTGAAGTTAATTCCGTTGAGCGCGCCCTGTGTCAAGCGTACAAGCTGAGAAGTTGGCAGTTAACAATCGATCCCGTTGAGGTGAGCCAACATCCAAAAAGCTACATCACAAACACCGGCTTCTTTATGTGCTTGTCTATCTGGTCGCAGCCCTACGACCAGTAAAGCTCAAAAAGCCATTGAAACGGGTGTGCTCGTGATCGTGATTCTTCGCATCAAAGCACAAAGGCGCCGGCCTCTAAACTACCTGGGGGCATGGTTATCTCTAATGGCCGCAATGCAACTTCCCAATTGCTATCAGTATTGCCGGCGGAACATTTTGAGCAATATCGTCCCTCAGTGGGGTCTGTCAGTGACTTATTTCAATTCAGTGACCGTCCCGACAAGCCAGTATCGAGCGGTTGGTCGATGTACCGGTGCGCCATTCCAGCTCGAATGGCCAAAAGATCCACAGCCGGCTCTTTTGCATATGGTCTCACTACAGAGCCAGCGAGTCGCCTAATGGAACCCCCACCTGCGATCTCAAAAACTCTCGTCTACTCTAAGCCGCTTAACTACCAGTCCTAAATCTTCATAGTCTGAAGCAACCGTTTGCCTCTGCCTAGCCACAAAATCATCAATCAAAGCCACAAGGTCTACCGATTTTCCATCAATACGGAACTTCGAAAATTTACTGTATCCGGCAACAACAGGGTAAATTACCCTACTCTCTCCAACACTGCTCAGTGTCCCGTTTACAGCGATGCTCGACACCTGCTCGTTTGCTTCCCCAAAGGGTGCCACCGAGGAAATTAAGAGATATAACCCGATCGCAAAACCAAGTCCATTGCCCAAACCACACATTGCATCGAATCCGTCCGAAAGTTGCTCCGCGATCGAAGGCATCGATTCCATAACGTCAATGCCTCGAAATTCCCCTTCGTCTCTAAAGACACCCGGCTTACAGCGGCTCGACACCCCAACAAGTTTTGCGTGATGATCCCGAAGTAGGAGTAAGAACTCATCTGCAGTTGCAGCCCTTCTCGATCTCTCTTTTTGATCGGACACAATGGCAAAATATCTTCTAAACTCCGATGGCTCTCCAACTGATTCTGCTAAAACTACGGAACGAAGGGCCTTTTTAATTAGCAAGCTTTTGGGCGTTATTCCGTCCAGTATCCCGGACATATAAAATGCCTCCACGAAGGGCAAGTAGGTCCATCTTGCCTCTCGCTCGTCGAGGTGACATTCTCCTGGATTAAGCCTTGAGACCGCCTCTCGCAACGATGAGAGTTGACCAAATAAGCTAGTGAGGGTGTCAGATTCCGGCTCAGATCTGTCTATGGATTCATGCTTGAGATTCTTTAGCTTTTTTGACTTTGGTCTTCTAGTTGTTGCGCTGAGTAACGGGGTCTGATCTAGAAAGTTTTGATCCGATGCTAGGTTTCGCTCTAGCAGCAACTTGACATCTGAAACAACATCACCGTCGAGACCGAGAAGCTCGGCCAAACGAGTGGCCTGATCCAGCACCTCGCTAGTCCGTTTCCAGTCACCTTTAACAAACGTCGCATCGACGTGAACTAATAGCTCTGCAGTGGTCAGGGTCCGCGCTGGCTTACCCCTGACGGCCCGGCTCGGAAGCATGTTATCAAGAATGCCCCTAAGCGGAGAGGCTAGAAATAGACCTTCCGGCAGCTCGATGTCTCCCTCAACGGGCCCAGCTCCTTGGCGCACCGAGACGATTAATCCCGGCAATTCTATCTGTCGCGCCTTGGCGCCCCTCGCCAAAAATAGAACTCCTTGATCTGGACCACCCATAAAAGCAGATCGATCAGTGATGACGGAATTCGGCAACATATGGCCAACAATCCTTCGCCAGTTCGCTAACACGACGACCTCGGGTTCTGCTACTTGATCCGTGTAAATGCCCGGAGCAATTCTGCAGATGGAACCTGCCTTTTGCAACCCATGTATCGTCGCTGGCGGCTTATCGCCAGGAAAAAATAGATTTGCCGCCATTCCCTTGCCTCTCTGCAAAAGCTTTAGAAGTGTCAATTCTTGGCCACCGAAAAATATCGGCAGTCGAAGTTCGTATCTGGAATTTATTCGGAACTAACCCAAACAGAACTTTTATCCCTGCTGACCCAGTAGCCGGACTCTACTCTTTGCATCAAATCAAGTGCAACGAAAATACAACTTCACAATTCTTAGATCGTGGCCGAGAAGTCCTATATCTACTAGCTATCTGGAGATCTCCAAATCTCACAAAAAATGCAAAATGCCAAGCCTCAATAATGCCCAAAAAAACTAATGCAATCACCTTTAGATTCTGGTTGCAGGTTCGCAGGCAAAAATTCGACTGCCTGACTAGGCCGTTGTAGGCATTTACTACCCCGAAATATAGGAAAGCTTTGCAAGTTTCGCAACTTCAACAGCAATTCCTACCTTCGGATCGGTCAGGTCGAAATCTACGAGAAGGCCATCCACTTTTGCCTCGGCGAGGTCTCTTGAGGCATCAAAAGTTGCCTTTGCTGGGTCGACCCCGGGCTGCGAGGTTGACACCAGGCCATCTGTCATCACGACCACAAAGGGTTCGGTTCCTTTAGCACGCAATCTCTTAGCAAGCTCCACTGCCTTGCGAAGACCTAGGTGCAAAGGTGTCTTTCCTCCCCTTTTGATTTGACTCAACCGGGAATTAGCAATTTCTATGCTTCGGGTTGGCATTAGGATCGTTTCAGCAGCCGATCCCTGGAAAGTAATCATTGCTACGCTATGTCGCTTCAGGTATGCATCCCCGAGCAGCTTCCCTATCGTTGCCTTCGCCGCATCGACACGTTTTATCGAGCCCATTGATCCAGATGTGTCAACTACAAACACCACACACCGCTCGTCCAACAGGAGCAATCTCTTGAAAACTAAGTCTGAGCTATCGAGATCTATCTCAATCTGGTCACTATTTAGCTTCCAATCCGCTGGTCGCCTTAGGCCATTGGTTATCGTCTCCCGAACCGCTAAAGGAGAACCTCCCCTTTTCACTCGGTCAAATCCAGGAGCAGCCACAGCGGGCCTATTCCCCGATCCGGAAACTAACAGATGACCAGTTGTCGGCAGAATTTTTGAAATGTCTGTTTCCGAATATGTTCGATCAAAATCAGGTTCCTTTGGAAACTGATCTCCTTTATCGGCAGAGGTTTTGCCGTCACCCTGGCCAAGCTGTGGCTCGCCTGGATTTGGAGGGGCAGGCGCATCGATTCGATACTGCCCCCCACTCGCGTCGCCACTACTTTGCTCTGGAGTCCTATTAGGTAAAGTACTTCCGCCCATCTCATCCTCAGACACCGAAGATGCACCCGAATCCTGCTGAGGAAAGCGTGAAGCAGCTTCTTCTCTCGACGATTCATTACTCGGATAGTTCCGCTCACTGCTTCGTCCGTCGGTATGCGTTGACTTGTCTTCACCCGGAGTGTGATCCTTCATTTTTTGTCTAGATCGATGAAGAAGTGCGAGGCTTGACACTTCGATCAAATCCTCTTCGGTTGCTTGGCTCCTACCGGCGAGCGCCGCGTAGGCTATGGCGCCACGCACCAGAGCAAGGTCAGAGCGCAAACCTTCCACACCATGAGCAATTGACACCTGAGCGGCGAATTTAGCCAGCTCAAAAAGGTTCTTCCTCGGTCGCCCTTCGAAGTTAACCAGCCTTCGAGCTGCTTCAACCTTCTCACGTAGGGCATCTGTCTCATCTTTATAATTCAAGATAAACAGCTCAGGATCTGCCTCATATTCAACCCTGCGGGTCACTGCCTCCGCCCGCTCTTCGACGTTTTCTAAGGCATCTACCTCAATTGCGAACCCAAATCGATCCAAAAGTTGGGGTCGCAACTCTCCCTCTTCTGGATTCATCGATCCGCAAAGTACAAACCTGGAATCTTTGACCATAGAGAAACCTTCACGCTCTATCCTCACCGTCCCCGAAGCGGCAGCATCCAGCATTAGGTCGACTATGTGATCCTGCAATAAATTAACCTCATCGACGTATAAAACGCCAGAGTTGGCTTGGATCAAAAGTCCTGGCTTGAGTTCTTCACTTCTATTGTTGATTACGCCCGCTAAATCTAGAGTTCCAATTACGCGATCCTCTGTGGCGCCAACCGGCAATTCGACAAACGGTGCACCAGTTTCGAGCAAATCCGCTACACCTCGAGCCAGGGTAGATTTTGCCGACCCCTTTTCCCCTATCACTAAAAGACCGCCGATTCGAGGGTCAATAGCTAAGAGCAGAAGCGCAAGCTTAAGTCTGCTTTGACCTACTACTGCCACAAAAGGATAACGATTCACTCCTCCTACTCTTTCCAACCTTCCACCTCCATCAATTTTCGACGCAAAAGCTGAAGGTCGACATCAGCGGCTTGCCATAGTCCCCTCGAACTTGCCTCGATTAGTCGCTCACATATTGAGGCCAAGGCATCGGGGTTGTTCAGCCTGAAAAACTCAGACACCTGCTCGTCGGCGACATAACTTTTAGTTAGCGTGTCAAACATCCAGTCCTTTACGACCCGCGCCGTAGCCTGATATCCAAAGAGGTAATCTGCGGTAGCCGCCATTTCGAAAGCCCCTTTATATCCATGGCGCATCATCGCGGAAATCCACTTCGGATTGACCACCCTCGACCTAAATACCCTCGCAGCTTCTTCCTCAAGGCTCCGGACGCGAGGATT